>JANNGV010000448.1:0-3595 GCA_031404055.1 Chloracidobacterium sp. | reverse complement strand
CTACTAATGTTCCGTTACAAGCCAGTGTGAGTCCGTGCATAAAAGTCACTTCTAAAAAGGACAATGCGTATAAATCATACTCTCCGCCACGAAATTCATTTGCCGTCGATGGGTATGACGCTCCGTTAATTCTGAGACCGCAGCAAAAAGTATTGACTCAAGAATCTATCTTTTGGAATTACAAGCCCCAAGTGAGCCATCTAAATAAAGATGCTGCTAGGCCTGAAACTGAAAATAGGATTCTTTCTGATTATGTGTTCAGTGAATCCGGTACGTATCTGATTAAAGGCTGTACCGCTTTCCTTAGCAATGAAAAGTGGAAAGTCGTTGACTCAGATCCCATAGAAATAACGATAACTGAACCGACCGCCGACGATTTGCAAGTGTGGAATCTGCTCAAGCGAAATGGAAACATCGGTTATTTTTTGCAAGCAGGTGATATTCCAAGAACTTTTCAATATAAAACTGAAGAGCTCGAAGTTCTGCTTAAGGAAATTGACTCCCTTTTGAAGGAATATCCGAACAGTTTTTACGCAGCGTCCTTACGACAAAGTCTCGACAAATTTCGTGCGAGCGAAGCAAAAAGGCAGGAATTCTTAGAGAAAATGCAAAAGCAGAAATCACCATGATGAGTGAATAGTTCCTTGGAAAAATATTCGGTCAAAAAGCAAGAAGAAATCTGTTGAACAGGTTCGCTTCTTGCTTTTTTATTTGGGCATCAAATTTATCTCTGTATCGATTTTTTGGTTGAGCCGATTACTATAAATGTTCTATGGTGGTTAGGTGAATCTTAGGACAATAAGCCAGCTTTTCAGCCTCCGCGATCTTCGGAATGCGGGGTTGGGGTTTGCCGTTGTTTTTGGCGGGATTGGGCTTTCGGGGTTGACTTACTACGCACATTCGATCGGCAACTCCAGATTGGCGGGGATCTCGGCCGGGGTGTCGATCGTATTTGTTCTGCTTATTCTCATTTTTGTTGTTCCGCCGCTGGCCCGAAACGCGAGTAAAGAGGCCTCGCAGCTGAATCTGCCGTTTGAGTTTACGGCGGGTGGGGCGGTGATGCTTGGGCTGATCGTGATCGTCGGATTTTCGGCGTGGAACAGCGGGAATAATCTGCTTTTTCTGGTGCTTTCATTTTTGACTGCTTCTATGTTTGTCGGGTTTGCGGCGGGGAGTTTCTGTCTAAAAAAGCTCGATGTCAAAATGCGGTTTCCTGAAACGATTTTCGCCGAGCAGGAAACGCCGATACTTGTCAGCATTCATAATCGCAAACGGTTGTTTCCGAGCTTTTCGGTTGTTGCGGAGGTTCGCGGAAAGGAGCGCGAAAGATCGGTCGCTCTCGACGATCTGAAAAAGATCCTGCCGCGCCGCCTGGCCGAACGTCTTGCCCGTGCACCGATCGTGCGGCGGACGCTGAGCTATTTTGTCCACATTCCGCGAAATCAAACCTCAGAGAATAAAAGCGGGCATACATTCCTGCACCGCGGACGCTTCCTGATAAAGGATTTTGAGCTTTCTACGCGCTTTCCTTTCGGGTTTTTTCGTCATCGGCGGCGGCTGGCGGCGAGGGAGACTGAGTTGATCGTGTTTCCGAAGCTGGATGTGCTTGAAAGCGAACTTGACGGCTCACCGCTTGAAACCGGAAAGCTCGTCTCCAACATACGCGGTTCGGGACAAGATTTGCTTGCCTTGCGTGAGTATCAGCCTAACGACGACCTCCGTCGGATCGACTGGAAGGCAACGGCACGTGCACGGCATTTGATCGTGAGGGAATTTTCGGCTGAGGACGAGAAAAGGGTGACGATCTATTTCGATACGCGTGTGCCGTCCAGCGGTGAAAAAGTACTGACGCTTCGGGAAAAGATCGAGTTTGAGAACGCTGGAAAGAGCCTTGTGCAGTCCGAGCGCTTTGAGCGGGGAGTGAGTCAAACCGCTGCACTTATTGCCCATTTTTGCAACGAAAGAGCGGAGGTCCGGCTCGTTACAGCGGATGAAAAAGGAGAGTTCGGCACCGGAACGCGGCATTTGCATGAATCGTTAAAGCGTCTGGCGCTGATCGCACCGGATTTGACGGATGATGGCGGCCGGATCGATATTACGGAAAATGCCAGGGAAATTTTCGAAGAGGTGGAAAATAGCCATAATATTTTCGTAACGTGTGCCGATACTGCCCAACCTTCGGATGGTTTTCCGCCGGAAACTAATATTGTGTGTTTCTAGATTTTTTTTTGGACGGAAACGCCTTTTACCACAGGAGGAATAAAAATGAACAAGAGGAAGGGGAAATGTCCTAATTTTGGGGCGCCAATTTCAAGAGACCACTTTCACTCAGCGGATCTCTGCGAAATCTCGGCGGTCTCAGCGTTAAATCGATTCAAACGCAGAGGCCTCTGAGAAAAGATGCCGAGTGCGACAGGAAAGATGAAAATATGCTTGATGACGCCTCGACGAAATCAAACTCGACAAATTTGTCATAAAATCGCCAATGGTGGTGTATTTTGTATAGAAAGCATTGATTGATGCTGAAAATGAGCGAAACGACGGAAATATTTGTGGACATAATGTCCGAACAAACAGGAATCGCTGCCGCGAAAGAGATAATCGAGTTTGATGAGGCTTTTACGCTTCACCATAGGACCGTTTTTCGCACGGCACGATCGGTTGTGCGGGATTGCGGCCTGGCTGAGGACGTGACGCAGGAAGTGTTCATTCGGTTATACAAGCATAAGGATTCGATCCAGGATTCCGAAATGCTTCGCCCATGGCTAATTCGCGTGGCTTTGAACGTGGCACGAAACACGTTGCGGGGAAATATAAGGGCGAACACAAGGGATGAAAATTACGTCAAAGAAACAGTAGAAAACAGCGTAGTTTCGGTAGAAAGCGAATATGAACAGCAAACCGAGGTAAACGAGATAAATCGGGCGCTGAATAAAGTGAAAGAGCCATTGAGAAGCTGTTTGGTGTTAAAGCAGCAGGGACTTTCATACAGGGAGATTGCCGAGAGCCTGTCGCTCAACGAAGCAAGTATCGGGACATTTGTAGCAAGGGCGAGACAGGAGTTTTTGAGGTTTTACGGTAAGATCGGGAGAGATGTTTTATGAACGACAAGTGTATTGAAATTGGTATCATGCAGGCTTTTTTAGACGGCGAAACGTCGCCCGACCTGTCGTTCAAAATAACCGGTCACGTGGCGGCATGTGATAAGTGCGCACTCGCTTTGGCAGATGCGGAAGAAGAAAGCTCGATCGTTTTTTCAGCTCTCGACAGGGAATACAATTCGCTCGTCCCGACTCAGCGTTTGTGGGGCAGCATCACGGAAGCTATTGCTTACGAGAAAGATCACGCGTCACTGTGGGATCGAGTTCGCGGTTCGCTGTCAACGCTTTTTGCAAATCCGTCGCTCGCTGTGGCTGCAAGTGTCTTAGTCGTGTTTGGCATTTTTGCGGCGATCTGGAGTTTGAATCCAGCTGCAAATAGTTCTGATGGATCGCAAATAGTATTTACGAATCCGCCGAAGGACGTGACGGTGGATATAGCGATTACGGAAGATACGGGGCCAATTCAACTTCCAGAAAGCGGTTTAAAAGCAGAG
>JANNGV010000447.1:0-5255 GCA_031404055.1 Chloracidobacterium sp. | reverse complement strand
GACTTATGGCTTACCGCATTTTTCGGACCTTAGCGGCTATATCGAGGTCGTAAAAGACAAGTCCGTTATGCGTAGCCTGATCCGGACGTGCAATCAGATAACGAGTGAGGCACTTGAGGAAGAAGACGAGGCCCGCGTTGTTCTCGATAGGGCCGAGCAAATGATCTTTGCCCTGGCCGAACGGCGGACGGCTGAGGGCTTTTCGCATATTCAGCCGGTCGCCGAAAGGGTTCTGGCAAAGGTCGAGGAATATTCAAAGCGTGAATCGCACGCGCTGACCGGCCTTGCGACCGGTTTTCGAGAGCTGGATGAAATGACTTCGGGTTTGCAGCCAGCCGATCTGATAATCGTCGCCGCACGTCCGTCAATGGGCAAAACGGCGCTTTGCCTGACCATCGCCCAAAACGCCGCAATAGCTGAAAAAGCGGTGGTCGGATTCTTTTCGCTTGAAATGTCGAAGGAACAGCTCGTTATGCGTATGATGAGCTCGGAGGCAAAGGTGGACGCTTCGCGATTCAGACGCGGAATATTGTCACGCGAGGAATGGGAGCGTCTGGCACGGGCGATCGGTACGCTTTCGGACGCAAAGATGTTTATCGACGACACCGCGGGAATCTCGGTGCTTGAAATGCGTGCAAAGGCACGGCGTTTGGCGGCGGAACAAAAACGGCTCGATCTGATCGTCGTCGATTACCTGCAGCTAATGGGCGGCTCGCGCCGGAATGAGAACCGGCAGCAGGAAGTGTCGCAAATATCCCGCGAATTAAAGGGTCTGGCAAAGGAACTGAACGTTCCGGTGATCGCTCTTTCGCAGCTTTCGCGTGCACCTGAGGCTCGAAATCCTCCGCGTCCAATGATGTCCGATCTGCGCGAATCGGGCAGTATCGAACAGGACGCCGATGTCGTCGCTTTTATTTATCGCGAGGATTATTACAAACCGACAGACGAAAACGCGGGTATGGCCGAGCTGCTTATATCAAAGCAAAGAAACGGCCCGACCGGTACGGTAAAGCTTGCTTTCTTGAAAGAATTTACACGTTTTGAAAATTATTATGGAGGCTGATCACGCATTCCAGATTTCATATTCCAGATTTCAGATTTGTGATTTGTGATTTCAGATTAAGTGTATGAATCAGACAGCACCAGAACACGATCTCAGATATCCCATAGGCCAGTTTGACAGTGACGACGCCACGCCGCGCGGCGGGCATATTAAAACGATTGCGGAGCTTCCGACGAAGCTTACCGCGGCGGTTGCGGGGCTTAGCGACGAGCAGCTCGACACGCCGTATCGACCCGAAGGCTGGACGCTGCGGCAGACGGTGCATCATCTTGCTGACAGCCATATCAACTCATTTTGCCGGTTCAAACTCGCGCTGACCGAGGACGAGCAGCCGACCATCCGGCCGTATTACGAAGACCGCTGGGCCGAGCTTGCCGACAGTAAAATGCCGGTCGATATTTCGCTGGCGATAGTTGATGGTGTTCATCGCCGATGGGTTTCACTGCTCGAATCGATGAGCGATACGGATTATCAGCGTGAATTCATCCATCCGGAAACGGGGAAGTGGACGCTTGAAAAGGTGCTCGCCCTTTACGCATGGCATTCGCGGCATCACACGGCGCACATTACCAGGACTCGCGAACGTATCGGCTGGTAAGCTGTTGAATTGGTTTCTTCTCGTTCCTCTAATTCCTCTTTTTCCGTGGTCGATTTTCTGAAAACCACGGAATAGGCGGACAATAGACTGAACAAGAGGACGAAGAATGAAAAGTCAGCCACCGAGTCAAGATGTAAAAGTGCCAGAAAATTCCACATACAATCGCCTGATCTCGCTAGATGTTTTCCGCGGAATGACCATCGCGGGAATGGTTTTGGTCAATAATCCGGGCACGTGGTCCGCAATCTACGGACCCCTCAAACACGCCGAATGGCACGGCATCACGCCAACAGATTACATTTTCCCGTTCTTCCTATTTATCGTCGGGGTAGCGATTCCGATAGCATTAAGCAAGCGGATCGAAGCGGGAATCACCCGCGACGTTTATTTCAAAATCTTTACACGGTCGGCGCTTATTTTCGCTCTGAGCCTGATAATGTCGGCGATACCGTTCTTTGGTTTTAACGATACGCAGATACCCTATGCGGTGAAGATCCTCATAGTATTGGGATACACGGCTGCGCTGTTTTTCTATCTGTGGGACAAAACGAGGATCGCTATTATTGTGGCGGGCGTGACTGCATCGGTCGTTATCGGGTTCTGGCTGGCCGGCCATCTGATCGTGCCGTACAACTTCGGAACGATGCGCATAATGGGCGTGCTGCAGCGAATCGCGATCTGCTATCTGATCGTGTCGATCCTGTTCCTGCACACAAATTGGAAGCAGCAGGCGATGATCGGCGGCGGACTGCTATTGCTTTACTGGTTTCTTATGACGATGATCCCGGTGCCGGGCTGTGATGTGGCTACGATTGAAGACAAGGCCTGCAATCTCGCGGCGTATCTCGACCGCCTGATCCTGACCGAGGACCACATCTGGCGCGGCGGCGGCAAGGTGTTCGATCCCGAAGGCATTCTTTCGACGATTCCCGCAATCGTAACGACGATCTCCGGCGTGCTGACCGGAACGTGGCTCACGAGGAAGGATGAGGGCGGAAGGATGAGGGATGAAACTTCTGGCTCATCCCTCATCCCTCATGCCTCATCCCTAAATAAGGCCGCCGGAATGTTCTTCTTCGGCACTGTCCTGCTAGCTGCCGGATGGTCGTGGAGCCTCGTATTTCCGCTAAACAAATCGCTGTGGACAAGCTCGTACGTCCTTTACACATCGGGCCTCGCATTACTCACGCTGGCGGTTTGCTATTGGCTGATTGATATCAAGGGCTACAAACGCTGGTCGAAACCATTTGTGATCTTTGGCGTCAACGCCCTCGCCCTCTTTATTTTCTCCGGTATCTTCGCACGCATTCTCGGAATGGTGAAAGTTGCCGGAGCCGACGGAAATGAGATTTCACTTCAAAGCTGGATATTCGACACATTCTTTCTCTCCGTCGCCTCACCCGTCAACGCCTCGCTCGCATTCGCGATCAGCTTTATCCTTTTCTGGCTGTTTTTGATGTGGCTGTTGTATCGAAAGCGAATTTACATAAAGGTCTAGGAATGGGCCCGCGTGATTAAAAGCGCGGGCCCTTTTTGTGGTCAACTGATCTCAAGCGCGAACGCGGCTGAGTCCGTAACATCAGGGGTGGCAAGGCTTTCTCCGTCGAAGGCCTTCCCTCTAATACTAAGAAATACGGTGAAAGCGCATTTCTTGCGATTCGGGTCAGAAACGATATCAAGCATTTGGCCGAATGTGTTGGTCGGACTGTTTCCAACCGGCGAACCGAGGGGCGGCTCTACGCCCACATTCGCACTGCTTGTAGGAAGCAGCACGCCCGTCCCCGCACCAAGCCCGCGCCGCCACGAGATGCTGTGGTTCAGCTGGAACATCTCGTTAGGATGATAGGCTCGGTAGCCGATTCCGAACGTGGAATCTTTCGTCCCGGTCAGAAACTGACATTCCGAAATTGAAGCACTCGTACCCAAATTGAGGTTAACAACGTCCGCAACCACTGGGCGATTGTCCCACCAGAACATGTGGGTCAAAGCACCGAAAGGCACGTTAGCCGTTGGGCCGAGGTCCTGAAAGCGCCGCCGGTATGTGAAATTGGCGGTTCCTTCCGCACCGGGCTGTCCGGTCGCCGGCGTCCCGTTCGGACGCAGACGTTTTCCCGCAGCGTCGAAGATCTCGATCGTTACCAGATGGCGCTTGGTCGGATCGCTCCAATCAGGATCATTGGTGTTCAAATAGCCGTGGTATTGTCCCGCGTTCCAGTCGCCACCGTTTGGTGCCGGACCATTGTCGTAAGGGATAAGACAAAGACTGTTCTGACCTCCGACCGAATTCGGGCCAAGAGCCTGAGGAACAATGTCTGCCCCGCCCATGCCGTCGGGTACGGATTTTTCCCATTCCGGCGGGGCAGGCAAATAATACCTCGGCTTAGGATCGCCCATAGAATCGACCGCCGGATCACCATTGGCATCTGCTTCGGTAACGCTGATCCGGTAGTATTTTGCACCGAGCAGCCGCAGGTCCTCGCTGAATTTGTAATTCAGCTTGAGCGTACGCCCCCAATTTCGATTCAGGTTGGCTCCAACCGCAGCCGCCGGCGATGCCGATGGGAACGCGAGACCGTCATTGTAAGCAGGAGAGGCTACGCTGTCCCAACCGTCGGCGTTCGGGGTTTTCAGATTCCAGCTTTCGGTGTCACCGATAAGATCCAGGAATACATATGCACCGTCACCGGGATCACCGTTGTCGCGGCAGGCAAACGCGAACGGGCTATATGACGTCAAGGTCGGCTCGTCGTCGTAGTCATACCAGATGTTTGCCGTCACACCGTTGTAGATCGTGATCGTGAAAAAGCCGAATTTCTGTTTTACGATATACGCGTACTCGTAGTGGCAGCGGAACGGCAGCAGATCGAGGCCGCCAAACCAGCAAATATTGAATTTTCCATCCGGATTGATGCTGCCCTGGCCGACCTTCACTGGGGTCGTGCACGTGCGTCGGCAGAGGAGATAAGGACGGCCATTGATGTAATCCGCGATCTCGGCTTTTGGCAGCGCCCTGATCGCGGCCAGATCCTGCCGGGCGTTCACCGCTCGTTCGTCTAGCGCTCCATCCTTAAAGAAAGCTTGCTCGATCGCGTACGGCGGATCGGGAGGATTCGGATCGGGCGGGAAGGGAAAGTCGGGTATTTCACGAACGATGTCCTCCAACTCGAGAACAAGTTCCGGGAGGCGAATATCGTCAAAGATCCATGGACGGCAGCAACAACGCCGGCGATAAACTTCGACCGTGCCGTTGCAAATCGTTTGACACCGGAACGGAAAATAGATCAGCTCTGAGATCGAGGACGAAGCGGTGGGCCGAAGCATTGCAGCACTCTTCCTAAGTGAAACCGCCGTGCCAATGTTGGGTGTAGGCCTTTGAAGCTCCAGTTGGGGTGTCGCCGCCAGCGTGAACAACTCGTAATACCACCATGGTCGTCGGCGGCAAAGCCTGACCTTGCCGCTGACACATCGTATAAAAAAATACCACTTTTCCCATACGCGCCTGGAAATGTTGATCGAACCGGCATCCAGCAATTTTACAAAGTCGCTGGTCCTGTATCGAAGCACATCTTCGGCCGCCACGGCATTTTCCTGATC
>JANNGV010000446.1:0-1824 GCA_031404055.1 Chloracidobacterium sp. | reverse complement strand
TATGAATGGTTGTATTTAGGAGTTTCATTATTCATCCTTACTAAAGCGGATACAGAACCACTGTGTCTCGATAAAAACAGTACGTCGACGGTTTAGGCTGAGATAACTTTTATACCAACCGCTTTTTGCATTGGCAATTCAAATCATATCCGCAGGGGCATGACTATGTATTTGTAGTCGTAGGCGGTTTCGCCGGCTATGCGCATTTGGGTTTGGGCGTTGGAGTCTTTGAATTCGAATGAGATGCGGGTCGGGCTGCTGGTTTCTTTTACGCGGACCTTGTCGCCGTCGGTCTCGTTTGCACGCACCGACGGAGCGGCTTCCGCTGCAACGTCATCGGCGGACGATGGCGTCCGCGTTCCGTCATCGCCGGCCTGGATGGCGGAGACGGTGTTTAGGAATTCCTGGAGGTACTGCCAGTTGAAGCCGAGCTGCATTTCTTCGCCTTTGTAGTCGGCTGGGACCACCTCGTTTCCTTCGCCTTCTTCTGAGGATTGGGCGGAGAGTTCGACCTCGCCTTCGCGGACGGTGAGGCGGATGGAGCGGTTGCGTTCGTCGGCCATGAGGGCGACGCGGCGGACAGCCCCCTTCATTTCGTCAAGGTCGAAGATGGCGGTCTTGTCGTTGTCTTTGGGCATGACCATTTCGTAATTCGGGAAGTTGCCGGAGAGCTTTCTGGTGATCAAAAGGCGACCTTCGAGTTCGAAATAGATGTGGTTCTGGTCCTCGCCGAACGATACATCCTCATCCGAATCGCGTGAGATCTTGACCAGCTCGAGCAGTGCCTTTTTCGGGATGAGGGCGTCCATCGTTCCTTCGGCGGGAGCGTCCAAAACGCGTTCGATATAGGCGAGGCGGTGGCCGTCGGTAGTGACCATCCGGGCCTTGCCGTCGGCCAGCATGAACTTTGCACCCGACAGCGTAAAGCGTGACTGCTCATTGGTAATCGCAAACGAGGTGTGCTGGATAAAGTAATTAAAAACCTCGGCCGGAAGCTTTAGCGGTGCCGATTTGAAAATAGGAATTTCCGGGAACTGTTCGCGGCTGACACCGGCGAGACGGAATTTACCGCGGCCGCAGGTGACGTTTACCCATTCGTTCTCTTCTTTTTTGAACGTGACATTCTCGGCCGACAGCAGGCGTGAAAGATCGAACAGCTTGCGGGCCTGGATGCACATCGCACCGGCTTTTTTGATATCGGCCTCGGCATCGCAGCGTATCGTCACATCTAGATCGGTGCCGACGATTCGGATGGCATTTTCACCAAGACTCTCGATCAAAATATTCGACAACACGGGTATCGTGCTTTTGCGCTCGACCACGCCCTGCACATAACCCAACACTTCCTTCAACGCACTCTGCTTGATGACAAATTCCATTTCCTGTACTCCTGATCTTTGGTTTCAAATATTATAACCGATGCTTCAATTTTTCCTCGCATGTTCGTTCTTATTTTCCTTCTTTTTCATCTTGTTCCGTAGATCGTTCTTAAATCTTTACCACGGAAGAAAAGGAATGAAATTCGAACAAGATGAACAAGAAAGTTTTTGTTTTTCAAACCCTAGGCTAAAATCGAATATCTACGTGACCAACCATTTTCTTTGAATTAAGAATAAACCCTTTTTAAATCTAAATAGTAGTAGTAAGAGAGCCTGTGTATATGTGTAAAAGAGGCCTAATTCGTTCTAAATGCTTTCTTTATCCGTCCACACCTTTTGTGGAAATGTTGTGGAAAAATTCTTCAATGTTCGGAAAACTGTTTCGCGGTCGATCCCGGGGCATTCACCTACCAGTACGACGCCGGCGCAAGGCTCAGGTACCTGC
>JANNGV010000445.1:0-4627 GCA_031404055.1 Chloracidobacterium sp. | reverse complement strand
GCCTGCGTCGCCGTAGAAGCAATGGAAGGCACCGACGCAACGATCGCACGTGCCGGAACGCTTGCGAACGGTAAACTGACGGTCGTCAAGGTCGCCAAACCCGACCAGGATATGCGTTTCGATGTTCCCGTGATCGGCTTGCCGACAATAGAAACGATGATCAAAGCGGGCGGCACGTGCCTTTCCGTCAGCTCGGGGAAAACGCTTATTTTTAACCGAGACCAGATGATTGAACTCGCCAACAAACACAAGATTGCGATAGTTGGCTCTTAATCCGAAACAAATTTACGATTCCTGCGTAAAAAACTAACGTAATCCTCTACGCTTCAGAAGTCAGCGACACAGAGTTTACGTGGTTTTTACCTTTGTTATCTGTGCCTGGGCGGTGTTGCGGGAAAAATTAATCCTCGGAGAAAAAATGAGAAAGAACCTTTTTGTTTCAATATTTATAATTTCTTTGCTGCTACCTTCGATTGCGTTCGGCCAGGCGGTAAAGATCAGTTCTAAAGAACGCAAGATGGCGGAAGCGATAACCGCCTCGCAAATCAGCAGCTATCTGCATTTTGTCGCGTCGGACGCAATGGGCGGCCGCGACACCCCTTCGCAGGGTCTGGATGTTACAGCGGAATTTTTGAAAATGAATCTTGAACGCTGGGGTTTCAAACCGGCCGGCGACAGTGGTTCATTTTTTCAAAAGATCGCATTGTCGCGCGAATCTCTCGATCTAGAAAAGACGGATATGGAGATCGCCGGGACAAAATACAAACTTGGCGACGACTTTTTCCGCTTGTCGGGAAATGGAGCCGCCAGCGGTCCTTTAGTATTTGGGGTGGACGGTTGGCTAGTCAAATCAAAAGGCGTTGATGCATTTGCGGGCGTCGACGTTAGGGGAAAGATAGTCGTTATTTCAAGCAATGGGTTTAGCCAAAGTACCCTGACACCGCGCCCGGCCAACGTTACCGCTGAGGATCTGAAAGGCGAAAAAGGTGTGGAATGGGCTGATGCTATTGCACACGCCACGAGTAAAGGAGCGCAAGGCGTGATCGTGATCGCTCCACCGCAGCTTCAGGGTAATTGGGCCCAATTGCGAAACTTTTTAGGTCGCGGGTCTACCTTCCCTGAAAAATTGCGGACAAATACCAATGCGGCACCGACGATTCCGGTGATGCTTGTTTCGCAAACGGTCGGCGATGCAATCTTCGCCGGCGAATCAGCCAATAAGACATCGACCTCCCCGTTTGCAATAAACAAAAGCGGCGCAATGTCCGCGCAGAGCAAAAAAGAAACTGTTTGGACGCAAAACGTCGTTGCCTTGTGGGAAGGCAGCGACCCGACGCTGAAAGCCGAAATGGTCGCCATCGGTGCCCATTACGATCACGTCGGCACTAATCCAAACGCTCCCGGCGAAGACAAGATCTGGAACGGCGCGGATGATGACGGCTCCGGCACAGTCGCTGTATTGTCTATTGCCGAAGCTTTGGCAAAGGCAAAAACACGGCCCAAACGGTCGATACTGTTCGTATGGCACGCGGGCGAAGAAAAAGGGCTGTGGGGTGCGGATTATTTCAACCGCTTTCCGACCGTCGATATTAAGAAGGTGATCGCCCAATTAAATATCGACATGATCGGCCGAAGCAAAAAGGTGGGCGATACTAATCCGAAAAATAAAGATCTTTCGGGTGAAAACGCGATCTACGTGATCGGTGCTGAGATGATGAGCTCGACGCTTGGCGCAATAACCAAGGGAACAAACGATGGGTATCTGAAAATGACGTATGATTACCGCTACGACGACCCGAAGGACACTAACCGCTTCTTCTTCCGTTCGGACCATTATCACTATGCCGTAAACGGCATACCGGTCGCGTTCTGGTTCGACGGTGTTCACGAAGACTATCACCAGCCCGGCGATTCGGCCGATAAGATCGATTACGCCAAAATGGAAAAGGTGACGCGGACAATCTTTTTGACGATGCTCGAACTCGCCGACCTTAAGGCCAGGCCGGTTGTCGATAAAACTCTTCCGCCGGAATTGACGCAGAGATAGCAAACACGAAATGGGGCCGAAAGGCCCCACATTTAATTTCGTCCAAGAAACGAAAGAACTCAGAATACTAGTCCGACGCTAACTCGTCCATTGTGCTTCAATCTATCTAGTCTCATTGGGTTGTAATCGAGTTGGATAGCGCGAACCTGGAGTTTTTCATTGACCTTAATATCCAGACCGCCGCCGAAAGCCCCGGCAAACCCCGTGCTCTGGGCTATGAACTTTGGCGCTTCAGAATCACACATGAAGAAACAGTCCGTGTTCTCGGTGCTTGACTCATGGCTTCCAACACCAAGCATCGCATGACCGAATGGCCTAAATCGCTTGGTTGAAGCATTGTTTTTCATCTGAATTCCGCCCAGAAAGTTGTATAACGACGCCTTTTTCTTCCCGCTCGTTAAAGCAATGACATTGTCGAATAGGTAGGTTTTACGAAAATCATCCCGAATATAGGTTGCGGACACATCACCTTTCAATCCAAAATATTTACTCTTGTTGTACACCGCTGAGGCATTGAATCCGTGTCGAGGACTTCTGTCCCTAAAAAAGCTCGCAATCGAACTTCCCGTGTCATACTTATCATCAGCTAAGCCGAACGAATATCCGACAAAAAACTCCGTTTTTTTGTAATCTTCCTGGGCAACAATCGAAACGCTTAAGAGAATACTAATGAGGAACGTGGCAGCGAAATACTTCATAACCCGTTGATCTCCTTTAATAACTTGAATGGGAAATAAAAACTGCCCGCCGGCTAACAAAATCCTGACGGGCAGTTAAAAGAACTTTTGTGATCGTTCTTTGTGATTCGTACCGAATGTGATTAGTTGCTTAACCGTCCGCATTCAACCGGAAGGTTTCTAGAAAACGATACCCGCCCCGAAGCGGACATTGTTCTGCGTTGTACCTTCAATGCGGACCGGTTTGTATCTACCTGGAACGCCCTGATTTGTATTTAATTGTTCAGCCGAATATCCAATCCGCCGCCGAATGCCCCGGCCAGCCCTGTGTCGCTAAAACTACTGTCCGGGATCACGACAGCCGCACAAACTGTTGACGGGACGCACGTAATTACTTTCTTCATATAAAATGTACTCCTAGTCCTTTATCTTCACGCTGAAAAAAAAACAGCAAAAAAGGCCCGACAAATTCGATAAAGCTAAAATTGCCGGGCCGCTACACTAATTGTGTAAGTTCAATGTATGATGAGTTTAAGGCTTGGTCGCGTTGCTTAACCAGGCATTTCGGAATCGTTACTCTCCTTTTCACCCGCAGTTACTACATCACAACGCCGAAGAAATTTTTCCATTAATTTCTCACGCTTTTCCTTGTATGTAATCTTGTTCGTTTTATCCGTCTCAGACCTGCCGGTTTCGGGTGAGGCCGCAACGTTCAGGACCGTTGATTTTTCCGTGTTGGCGGCTCTTACCGGCTCGACCTGGATTGCTACTACCTCCGCACCTGTCCCGGTTTCATCGGGGTCAACCGGTTCACTCGCATCGTCTTCATAGGCAATCACACCATATTTTTCGGCAATGGATTTTAACTCTTTGTCGTGGAGAATGTCGGCAATCGTTCCCATTGATTGAACGGCAAGATAGGGATCGTCCGCGTTTGCACGGAGTTCATCAATCAGAAAACCCACGAGACGAGGGTCGCCCCACAGTTTGACCAGTTCGATCAGCTCCTCATCACCGGCGATTTCGGACTCCTCTTTTTCCGTTTCATCCGGTGTCAGAGCCGGTCTGTTGAGCAAAATATTTGCAAGCGTTTGCTTTTGGTTTGCGTCGAGCAACTTCGCGAAACTGCTCGTATCGACGTTCTTGAGCGTGCTTTCTTCAGCATCGCCTTCTTCGTCGCCGGCTTCCGTTTCTTCTTCCGGCTCAACTTCGACCGGCTCGCCGCGAGCTATGCGGGCCAAGCGTTCTTCGGCAGTTTGTTTTTGCCATTCCAGATTCTTAAAACTCTGGAGCAGTTCGAACGTGCCTTCCCATCGGGTCACCGGATCTTCGGCACATCTCACAAGCCATTCGACGATCCGTGCCTCATTGACCTTCTTCGAGCTAAAGATCGCGTTCAAATCTCGGATCCGTGCTTCGTAAACTCCGATGTGGTCCATCGAAAGCTTTTTCGTTCCATCACGATAATCGGTTAAAGCCGGCCCGTCTTCACCGTTTTTGAGGAACAGCAAAAGTGTGTCGCCCGGCTTGAGACGCATGCTTGATTCCGGGTCTTCGTATTCCTCGCCGTCAGATTCGTCCGAGGTTTGAGCGGCGTTTTTATACCTGTAGTCGGTGTCTTCAAGCACGACGAATTTGCGGCTCTCACCCTTTAACGCGGATGAAATACTGAAATGCTTTTTGATGTTGTGTCAGGGACGCCTCGTGCGTGCCTACGTCGCGCGCGTCGGGCAGGGCTGGCAGGTCTCCATCGACGGTGCCGTGCACACGGTCGTCAGCGAGCCGGGCGGGGCGGCCTCTCCGGCGGCCGCGGGCGCCGTGCCGTTCGCCGTGAGCCCCATGACCGGCCTGCTGGCGCAGGTCGCCGTGCGTGCAGGCGAGACGGTCGCCGCGGGCGCTGCGC
>JANNGV010000444.1:0-2217 GCA_031404055.1 Chloracidobacterium sp. | reverse complement strand
TCTTTTTTGGCAGCTTTCATTCGGCATTGGCCCAGCAAACTGATCCCTCGCCTGTGCCGACTCCGGCCCCGTCGCTTCAATACATTGGTCAGGATGGCATGAGTGTCGAGCGGCTTGTAGAAAGCGCCGGCAGCCGGCGTGCGGATCTGCTTGCGGCGCGCCAACGACTCGTGATAGCCGAAGGGCGCCTGGTTCAAGCCGGACTTCGGCCAAATCCAGTCTTTAGTACAGAGTTCGGCAGCCCACGTTTTCTGGGCGGCGAAAGCGAGTATGACTTTTCGGCAGGGTTGGCTCAACCTTTTGAGCTCGGAGGCAAACGGGGAAAGAGACAGGCCGTCGCGGAACTCGAACTCCAGCAGGTTCGGGCCGAGGTCGCGGCTATCGAACGGAATATCGCCGTCGAAATTCGCCGGGATTACGCCCGGGCTACATCGGCCGCGCGGCAGCTCGATGTATTGGAAAGACTTCTGGCCGCTGACGCGGAATTGGTTCGGGTGACGGAAGCACGCTTAAACGAGGGCGATGTGGCGCCGCTCGACCTGAATTTAGTCAAGGTTGAAAGCGACCGCCTGAAAATTCAAAGAATCGAAGCGAGAAACGAGTTGGAAACTGCCTTATTAAGAATTCGAACGCTGATCGGAGCCGACGTCACTGAACCGCTTCGCTTGGCGCCTCAGTCCGACCGGCCTCCACGTCTCGATATGGGACTTAGCGAACTTACCCAAAAGGCGCTGAGCGATCGCTCCGACTTACAAGCCGCTCGGATCGGCGAGCGACTAGGAACCGCTAGGCTAAGCTTGGCTCGGGCTCAGGCGGCTCCAGATATCACGCCATCAGTGCGTTTTTCGCGCACCAAAGCATTTACCGATCTGCCCGCATCGGCCGGAGGCGGACGTGCCAATAATTTAGACAACGAGCTGACATTCGGCGTGTCGATAGATCTTCCGGTGTCCAACCGCAACCAGGGCGGCATTGCCTCCGCAGTCGGTGAACAGATTCAAGCGGTGCGGACGCGTGAATTTTTAGAGGCGACGATACGGCGTGATGTTGCAGTTGCATACGGCCAGTATCGGGCCGCCGCAGAAAAGCTGGTGTTGTACACCACTCAAATCCTACCGAGATCTGAGGCAAATCTACAGACTGTTCGAGCGGCGTATAATGCCGGCGAGTTTTCGGTGTTTGAGGTCGTTAACGAACAGCGTCGTTTGAATGAGAACGTTACGAATTATAACCGGGTTTTGGAAGAATACTACACGACCTTGACGGCACTCGAGGCAGCAGTCGGTGCGGCCCTGCCGCCAACCGCATTCATGCCGGGATCGACATCGGTCCTCCCGGATACGACGATAGTGCCGGGACAGTTTAACAGGGAAGAATTTTTGAAGTCGATCAACGAAAATAAGACCGAACGGATCGGTTTGTTACAGACGACAAGAAGAAAAATAGAAGAGGAGAAAAAATGAAAATTTTCATATTCGTAACCGTTACTATCGCGAGCTTGGTATCGCTGGCGTGCTCGGGCGGAACGACAACCCCCACCGCCAACACAGCTGCGGCAAACAAGGCTCCCGCGAACTCGACCGCAGCAAATAACGCCGCCGCCCCAGCGAAAACCGATGAGATTCCGGCCTCCGTCAAAGCGGCGCTTCCCGGCGCGCAGACATTTACGGCCATGCACAAAGAGCTGACCGATGCTCAGATAGCGTCTATTGAAAAAGACACGGGCGGAAAAGTCTCCGAAAAAGATCATCACTCCTATCCGGGATTTTCCACTGCGAATGGTACAAAGACGCAGATCGGATCGGTCACGATCGTCAAAGCGGCAGGCAAAGAGATCATAGTTATATATGAGAACAAGGAAGGGTCGCCGTCAATTAAAGAGATCAAGGCGGAAGGCGTGCCGGCCGGTTTTCTCAGCCAGTTTGCCGGAAAGGGCCATGATGACGATCTGCTGCTAGGGGCTGATATCAAGGCAAACGGTGCGAAGGATGATCTGGCAAAATCCATCACGGACGCGGTGCGGATCGACGTTTTGTCGATGCAGGCCCTGTACGGCAAGGCACACGCACACTGATGTATTGGTTAAACGAAAACTTAGTCGTGATGGCGCGTCCCGGCGGTGCGAACTTGAGGCGAAGTCGAATAGCGCCCTTACTCTCGGCCTGTATTGTTGCGTTATGCCTCATTGCGGTATTTACTGCTAACGGACAAACCCCC
>JANNGV010000443.1:0-1783 GCA_031404055.1 Chloracidobacterium sp. | reverse complement strand
ACAAGCTCTTCATCACCGAGCAAATTTGCACTGATTTGTGCAACCCACGGAAGCGTTGCACCGGCAGCGATCATGTCTCGAAGCAAAGATTTTAGCCGTTTCTTATTGATGGCAAGATTGTCATCGATAAAAAAGACTGCGATCTGACCTTTTTCGGTTTTGGCCCGTGCCTTGAGCCTCAAAAGCTCTTCGACCACGCTTTCATTAGTGCGGAAGCGAATGGAATCGCCAAAGAAGCCGGTGACGGTGCAGAATTCGCAGCCATAAGGGCAACCGCGTCCCGTTTCGATCGGAACGACAAAAAACTTGCCCCAGCCCTGGCCCAGCTTGGACATCACTGGCTGCAGAAACTTCGGCACAAGGCTAAATTGATCAAGGTCAAGCGTCTCCCACGGAATGTGCGGATAAGGCTGAAGACTCGGTTTTTTATCGTTGCCCTTTGCGTCGATCTCCGGCGTATAAGTTTCTTTCAGTGTACCGTTCGCGGCGTCATTGACGATCAAATGCCATGTTTCATCTGCTTCGCCAAGCGCTACGGCGTCGGCGTGGCGCGGTCCGCCGTCTTTGCCGAGGGCTTCGTCGGGACATTCGGTAACGTGCGGACCGCCCATAACGACCGGAATACCGGCCTCACGAAGGGCATCGGCCACACGGTACGCCCGGGCGACCATTCGCGTCATGGCCCCGATGCCGACAAGCCCAATTTTTTCATCCTTACAAAACCGCACAAGCTCTTCGCGGGACATCGCCTTGGCGTTTCCGTCAATCAGGATGACCTCATGTTCCTTCGGCGTCAGCGACTGAAGCAGGAACATCCACAAATGCGGCATAAAATTGCGCGTTATACCATTGTCCGGGTTATACAGTAAAATTTTCATGTGCCACTAGATAGATATGGGGAAAAAAGCCGTCTAATCCTAGCTTATTCAATCGGGGAAATTGTAAAGATTAAATTCAGATAGTAATAACTAGAACCGCATCATCTCACTTTTTTTTATAAATTGCTATCTTAAAATCGCTTTTCTGATCAGCGGCAGGAACAGAGCATCCGGCAGCAGCCGCCTGGCAATCAGGACGGCGCGGGAATTGACCGGATATCGCATTTGCCACGAATCGTCCGTGACTGCCTGATAAATAACCTCGGCAACCACCGAGCCATCAGGGCCGGTTTCGCCCGCTTTTTGCATATTCGGCATCGCTCGGGCTACAAAGTTGTCGTAGGCTGTCAACCCTTCCTTCTTACTTATACTCATCGAGCGTTCGTAGAAATCCGTCTTGATCGGACCCGGTTCTATGATCTTGATCCTAATGCCGAAGTCCTTTACCTCATATTGCAACGATTCGGAAAATCCCTCGACCGCCCATTTGGACGCGTGATAGATGCTGTAGAGCGGAAATGTTAGCCGCCCGCCCATCGACGCTACATTGACGATCGTGCCGCGTTTTTGCTCGCGAAAATAAGGCAGTATCGCACGGCAAACATTCATAAGGCCGAGCACATTCGTTTCAAACTGCTGTTCGATCTGTTCCGAGGTCGCCGCTTCAAACGGGCCGACGACCGCAAAACCGGCGTTGTTCACGACTGCATCGATATGGCCAAAAACCTCGAGCGTGCGGTCAATGGCGGACCGGATCGAATCGGGATCCGTCACATCGAGCCTGATGCATTTGAGATCGACGATCTTTTGCAGATCCTCAGCCTTTTCCGGCGACCGCATGGTGGCGGCAACCTTCCAGTTTTTTGCCTGAAACAGTTTCGCCGTTTCTTTACCGATTCCGCTGG
>JANNGV010000442.1:0-2315 GCA_031404055.1 Chloracidobacterium sp. | reverse complement strand
TGATTGGACGGCGCGAAATACGGTTTCGACGCCAATGTCCATGCATATCCAATTTGAACACGTCCGGCGGTGGCAATCGACGCGGCAGCCGATATCCAGGCGTTCGACGCAGACATCTTCGGCCACGGGACTGCCGTTTCGCCACCATTCCGTCGGGCCGAAAATACCGACAACCGGAGCACCGGCGGCAATCGCCAGGTGCGTCGGGCCCGTGTCGCCGCCGACATAAACCTTCGCCGATTTCGCCAGCTCATAAAACCCTTTCAGGCTTGGATGCACCGAAATAACCTTTCCCGATTTGCTGCCGCTCAACACTGCGTCCGACAGATCGGATTCTCCAGGACCGGTCGCGATAACCGAGGCCAGCCCGTACGATTCCCACAACATATCAGCCAATTGGCCATATTTTTCAGCATGCCAAAGCTTTGTCACCCAGCCGCCGGCCGGATTCAAAATCGCAAAGTTATGACCGGATGATTCGATAATACGGATGCTTTCGATCTTGTGCTCCATTTCCGTGGCGATCGGAAAGGCAAAATTATCTCTCGGAACATCGATCCCAAGCGCCTGTTCGGCAAGCATTAAGTTCTTGCGAATTACGTGGGTTTGAGGCGGAATTTCGACGCTGCGATTTAGAAAAATACGGCTGGCTGGCTCGCGGAGGTTGTTTTTATCGAATCCATAACGCACCTTAGCCTCGGAGAGCTTTGCTATCGCCGCGGACTTCAAAAGGCCTTGAAAATCGAGCGCTATGTCGAACTTAAACCGCCTCAGATCGCGAAGCGGCGTCCGAATCCCGGCGAGAATGCCTGCAACAACCTTTCCGCTCCGCAGCGAGCGCGTATCTACCTCGATCAGCCGGTCGATCATCGTGTTGCCCCGCAATATCTCCGCCGACCGCTTTTCAACCGCCCAGCTAATATCCGCCTCCCGCATCGCGGCCCGAATTGCGTCCAATGCCGGCAGTGTATGAATAATGTCGCCTATGCTGCCGAGTTTAACGATGAGAATCTTCACTGAGACAATAGTAAGTGTTTCGGCTTGTATAGAGAAAGGCGTAACGGCCTGTTGCTTCAAAAGCGAGAGGTTAGCATGAACGGAGAGACCCCAATGCCTCTCAGCGTTCTCCGCGAAATCTCGGCGATCTCCGCGTTATAATCACCTTTAACGCAGAGGCCGCTGAGAAAGACGCGGAGTCTGGCGAGGGAGAGTTTTGTGATTTTAAGTCGGGTAGGTGGCTACATCCGACGACCAACCAGCTTTAAGACACTTCCCGAGGTAAAAAACTATGGAAATTTCTATCTAGTATAGGCTATCCTGTTAATGAGAGTCATTTTGCCCCCCACCTCAAGCTTCGGTCTTTCATTCTATGTCAAAAGTTAAGCGTCAAGATCGCGACCTGCGTCCGGCTTTAGTGTTTCTAACCGGCGAGCTTATCGCCGTGCCGATACCGCTTGAGCGCGAAGAGGTTATACTCGGCCGCGAGCTCGGGGCGGATGTCCGTATAAACGACTCGAAGGTTTCGCGCAGGCATGCACAGATCACTAAGGTCCTAAATCCGAAATCCAAGATCGCCGAGTACGTTCTGAAGGACTTCGGCGCTAGAAACGGCACGTTACTTAACGGCGAGAAGATTTCCGAAGAGGTTTTGCAAAATGGCGACAAGATTACGATCGGCGAGCAGATCCTGCGTTTCGACCTGCTCGACGCAATCGACCGCGAATATCAGCTTCAGATACACCGGCTGATCGCGCACGACGATCTGACCGGGCTGCTTTCAAGCCGCTCCTTTTTTTCGGAGCTCCGGCGTGAATCCGAGCGGGCAAAGATCGAGAAACGCACATTCTGTGTTTTGATGATGGATATCGATCATTTTAAACTCGTAAATGACACTTACGGGCATCTAACCGGAAGCAAGACGCTGGAAGAGATCGGCAACAGCATCATCAATTGCCTGCGAAACGGCGACGCCGCGTCCAGATTTGGCGGCGAGGAATTCGCGGCGTTTTTGCTCGATGCCGAGATTGGGCAAGCTCTTGTCGCGGCTGAGCGAATTCGTAAAGAGATCGAGGACCGCGAGTTTACAATAATGCGGCAGGACAAGCCGCCGGAAACACATCATGTGACTATAAGTATCGGTGTTTCATCATTTCCGGATGATTCGAGCGATCCGATCCAGCTTGTCGAAATGGCTGATTCCGCCCTTTATAGGGCAAAGCGTGAGGGGCGGAACATGGTGTGTTCCTATCGCGATCTGAGCCGCGAAGAGCTCGATACGCATCTGCGTTCACGCGACGAGTAAGTTTTGCAACTTT
>JANNGV010000441.1:0-9369 GCA_031404055.1 Chloracidobacterium sp. | reverse complement strand
CGTTTCGACGCACTTCCTGCCGGCAGGCGGGCAATATTGCTCGTGTCGGACGGACTCGACGTTTCCCAGGGTACTTCCAGTTCTTCTCCGGGCCAGAGCATTGACCTCGACCGGGCAATACTGCGGGCACAACGCCGATTTGTGGCGGTCTATTCGTTCTATTCACCGGCTAGTTTGACTGAAAATGGCGATTCGCGCCTGATTTTGAATGGACAGGGTTCACTGCAAAAATTGTCCGACGAGACCGGCGGCAGGGCTTTTTTTCAAGGCTCGATCGCCCCGATCAGTTTCGATCCCTTCTTTAAAGACCTGAGAATATTATTGAACAGGCAGTTTCTGCTCTCATATCTTTCGACTCATATGAAAAAGGGTTATCACCGGATTGAGGTGTTGAGCACGAATCCGGACGTCAAGATCGAATATCCCCGCGGCTACTACTATCGATGATTTCTGTCAGCTTAGCTTCACACGGCAGACAGGGCAGATACTTACATTCTCTTTCATCAGCAGCCCGATCCAGAAGAATATAAAGGTAAATACGAGCAGAAGCGAGAATGTGACCCAACCGGCAGTCGAGATTCGTCTTTCGATTATCGGCAAAGCCGTTGTTCCGCAATTCGGACACCTATAATTCTGTGCCATGTACTGCGGACCGCTGTATGCAAGAGAGGTTGGGCATTACCGAATGGCGATGTGCCCGGTTGGGGGTTGATCGGCTGAGTTGGTGCGATCCGTGGCTTTACACGTGGCTCGCTTTGAGTTTGATACTCGTCAGTTTTCCAGGCGTAAGGGCGTGGAGCTTCATAATTATAATCGCTACGTGGTGAAGGCTCCTGGGTCTGGAACTTGGTTCCGCAAAACCGGCAAAACTGGCTTTGCTCGGAATTTCCCTGACCGCATTTTTGGCATTGAATCATAGACGTGGCGATCTGACCGGTGGATATCACAAATTCATCTAACGAATCATACTAATGAAAGTTTCTGTTTTCGGCAAGAAACTCTTAGAATTTGATGCGTTTGCCGATGCTTATCGATTTGTAGACGGATTCCACAAGATCGACCGACTTAAAGCCGTCCTCGGCTGTTACGGGCGGCGGCGAACCACTAAGAATTGCGTCGATAAAGGCCTTATCTTCCTGAACGTAGCCCCATCTTTCTTCCTTTTCGGTCATGTGAAACGAGAGCGTTTCGAAATTTGCATCCATTCCGCGTGAATCGAGCAGGCGTTCCATTTCCTCGGTCATTATTGTTCTGTGATGACAAAAAACCTCGATCCGTTCGAACGGAAAATGCCAGCTTGCATCGGACGAAGACGCAAAAGTGCAGTGAAAGCCGCTTTTGAATTTAAAAATGATAGAAAATTCGTCAATTTCCGGGTATTCATGCTGAGAGCCGTATGCAACAAGCTCATCGATCTCTCCGAACTGGAAACGCATCATATCGAAGAGATGGATCGTCGTTTCGTACAGAAAGCCGCCGGTCACATTGACGTCGCCCGTCCAGACCGGATTTTTCAGCTCGCCGCGGTTCATCTTGATGTGGGCGGAATGGGCGTCGTCGCTCCGCAAAAGCTCCTTCAGCTTCGCATAAACGGGAGCGAAGCGGCGGTTGTGGCCGACCTGAAATATGCCTTTGCCCGCATTCGCCGCTTCGCGAACTTCCGCCGCGTTATCTATGCCAATTGAAAAGGGCTTTTCGCAGAATACGTGCTTTCCTGCGTCAATTGCGGCGAGTGCAATCTCTTTGTGAGTTTTGTTCGGGGCCGTGACCAGTACCGCATCACAGTTGTCCAGAAGTTCTTCGCGGGACGTACAGACCTTTCCACCGATAGTTTTTGCGGTCCGTTCCGCCCGTTCGGGAACGATATCGAACAATGCCGCGATCTCGGCCCTCTCATCGCGCGAATAAATCCTTCCGTGAACGTTGCCGACGTAGCCCGTTCCTACGATTCCGATTCTTACTTTGTCCATAAAAATTATTTACCACAGAGGCGCAGAGACACAGAGTTAAAACCTAGAGTTTTCGCTCCGTGACTCAGTGTCTCTGTGGTTAATATTCTCTGCTACCAGCTTCCACCCGCGGCGTACTGTCCCAGGCTCAAAAGCTTTTCGGTTGCGGCCTTTGCCTTTCGAGCAACTTCGTAAGGGTCCTGGTTCCAATATTCAGGGCGGAAGATCTCAATACTGACCATGCGGTTGTATCCGATCTTGTCGAAGTGCTCTTTTATCTGCGTTATCGGCAAAATGCCAGTGCCCGGATAGAGCCTGTGGGCGTCGGTCAACTCTTCTTTCGGAAGATCTTCAGCATCGTTAATATGAAAAATGAAAAGCTTCTCGGGACGCATTGAATCGATGGCTTCAAATGTCGAATTTCCGGCGTAAAAATGAAACGTGTCGATGACATTGCCAATACTGTCGCGTCCAACTTTTTCGACGATCTCGTTGCAGAGATCGAGCGTTTGAACGGAACAGTCGGTCTGGCCAAGAAATTCAAATGCAAGCGAAACGCCGTGCGGTTCTGCTATGTCTGCGAGTTCATTCAATACTCGGACGGATTCTTCAATCACCTGTTCCTTCGTGCCGTTTTCGGGCATCAAGCCCGGCACGACCACAATGTAAGGACATCCAATTTCGCCGGCTATCTGTGAAAGTGTCTCGCACTCGGCCTTAACCTCTGCGTAGTCGTCCGGCGTACGAAAAGTGACGTGCTCAATCGAATTTATCGAATACGGCTCAAGGTTATGCTCTGCCAGAGCGGCTTTTAGATCTGCGGGAGTATTTGTTTTTAGATACTCGTAAAGCTTCGCCGACCATATCTCCAACAGATCGAATCCAGCGGATGACGCGGCCTTAATGTCAGTCAAAAGATCGGCGTGCATCGTCGTGGCGCCGTTCAGTGCAATTTTCATTTTGTGTCTCCAGGTGAATAAAAGTCTAGCATGAACGCGAAATGTACGCATCTTCTTTTGAAGTACCCGATTCAGCGGACCCTTGTTTAGATCTGTGTTTGTTTAATTGATAAGAGAGTAATGTTGAAACCAATCTAAGGATGTAAGAAATGCCATATCGAGAAAACAGGAATGCCCGAAATGCTCAGTCCTGTTCCTCTTATTCCTTCTCGTTGATCCTGATCCGTGGTTAAAAGAGTGAAACCACGGAACAGGATGAACAAGAAGGAACAAAGGATTAGAACGAGGATCACTCTGAAAAACGATTTTTCAGAGATATCTAAAAAGTTAATTATCTTTCAACTAATTGGCACGGCGTCAGCTAAAGCTGGAACTCCAAACATGAGGCAACTTTGGAAATTGCGATTTCGTCAAAGAATCGGTAATCTTATTATGACGCTTCACCCCATCCGCTTTACCAATATGAGAAAACAACTGCTGCTTATTTCCGTTATCTTATTTGCATTCGCTCCGGTTTTCGGTCAGCAGTCCGATGCCGCTCTTCGACGTGTTCGTGAGCAGGACACGATTAGCCGCGATTCATCCGGCAAGCTGCAAACTTTGTCCGCCGCCGAACATCTTTCGCGGGCCGAAACATATTCGAGCAATCGTTTGTTTCCTCAAGCACGCGAGCATTGGTCAAAGGTATTTGAAAATTACCCGGCTGACGCAGGCATGCCGAAGGCATTGTTCGGGACTGCGCGTTCTTATATGTGGGAGCGCAAATACGGCGATGCGGTTGAGTGGTTCGATAGACTAACTAAAGACTATCTGAATACTAAAGATGGCCGCGAGGGCCTTTCTTTCAAGGGAGCTTCTTACGTTCGGATGGGAAAAAACCTCGAGGCGGCGAGAACTTATGAGCAATACGTGGCGATGTTTCCTCAAGGCGAACGTATCGAATCGGCACATCTAAATATCATCGACGCTTATCGAGAGGCCGGTAAATACGACGAGGCGAATCGGTGGGTCGATCGCACTGTGCGGCAGTTTGCCGGCAAACCATCGGTAGTTAATGCCCTTCACGCTCGGCTTCGGATGGATATCTACCGCGAAAACTGGAAGAGTGCGATCGAAACTGCTGACGAACTGCTTAGCGGCCGTAGTTTTGTAGGTTCGATGGCCGGCAGCGATGAGGTTAAATATCTGAAGGGTCTTTCGCTCGACAAATCCGGAAGGAAGCAGGAAGCTCTTGCCATATTCTCATCGATCCCGGACGGGTTTTCTTCTTACTACGGCGGCCTTGCTGCTGAGCATGTCAGGTTGGCGGGCAACAAAGTAAAATCCATCAATGACATTTCGGCCGCCGGGTATCCGCTCCCTTATCGTGAGGAGTTCTTGAAGCACGCAAAGAGGCGAAAGATCGATCCGCGTTTTCTGCTTGCCATAATGAAGCAGGAGAGCAGCTTTAAGGCAGGCGCAAAATCACCAGCCGGGGCTCGCGGCCTGCTGCAGCTTGTTTACGACACGGCCACTAAATACAGCAGTAAGGCGGGATATCCGAATCTGCAGCCCGACGACCTATATCAACCAGCCGTCAATATTGCGATCGGGAGCGTCTATGTTTCCGAGCTAAAGAACGAATTCGGCTGGTTTTACGAAGCGATCGCTGCCAGCTACAATGGCGGTGAAGACAACGCCGCCCGTTGGATCACTCGTGCCAAACCGCCGATACAAGGAGTATTTGTTGCGGAGATCGGATTTGCCGAAACCAAGAATTACGTTTTCAAGGTCATGAACAACTACCGCGTATATCGCGAGCTTTATAACGAAAATCTCGAACGTAGGTGAGATTCAAGAAATCCAGGCGTATTGACCATTTTATTAGTTAGGCACGCCGTCCTTTCGCGGCGACTAGATAACAGGACGCAGGCGTCGGTAAGTTTGACGCGTAAACCGTTATGGAAGGACCAATTAGGAGAGAACAATACAGGATTGCGGTACCGCTGACGATCGTTTTGGAGTCAGCTTCGGGAAACCGCGAAGCCCGCATCAGCGATTTCAGTATGGGCGGCTGTTACGTCGATAGTATTTCCAGCGTGCGGCAGGATGAATGCGTGCGTTTTACATTAGCCCTGCCATCCGGACGCACTTTGGATATGTCTGGCACTGTAGTATATATTCACGAAGGCATAGGTTTCGGCCTGCAATTCAGTGATATTACACGCGAACAGAGAATTGCACTGGAACAAGTAATACTCGCGAGCGGGGGAACCGTTTAGTGTTTCGCCTGACGTTATAATTTGAAATCGACGATTTTTATCGCCCCTCTCGACTTATTCTTCCCAATCACCCTGACCTTCCCGCTCGACATGATAACCGGCCGCCTCAAGATGTGCGTGGACATCACGGGCATGCTGCTGATCGCGTACTTCGAGTATCATTTCGATGCCTACGCGGCCTAGCGGAGCAAGCCATATTGCACGCTGATGATAAACCTCAACAACATTCGCACCGGTTTCGGCAACGTGGTTGAGCATTGCGGCAAGCGTGCCCGGCCTATCCAGAACCAACAGTTTCATGATCACGTAACGGCCTTGCCGAACAAGTACCTGCTCAAGTATGCGAGCAAGCAGGTTTGCGTCGATATTTCCGCCACATAGAATCGTACATACCTTATCGTCCGGCTGAACAGCGATCTTTTTTGCGAGAAGCGCGGCAACACCGGCGGCACCGGCACCCTCGACGACAAGTCTTGAATTCTGCACGCAGTGAAAGATACCGCGAGCGATCTCTTCCTCACTTACTTCAACTACTTCGTCAACAAACTCCCTGATAATAGGCAAAGTCCTTTCGCCCGGACGCTTTACGGCAATACCGTCGGCGATCGTCGGTTGCTGATTCGTGATCTCGACCGGGGTCCCGGCAACCAGAGACTGGTTTACCGCCGCGACATTTTCGGCCTGCACCCCGATTACGCGGACGTTTGGTAAGAGATTCTTGACGGCGATGGCAATGCCCGAAATGATACCGCCCCCGCCGATCGGTACCACGACCACTGTCATATCTGGAAGATCTTCCGCCAATTCAAGGCCGATAGTTCCCTGTCCAGCGATAACAAGGTCATCGTCAAAAGCGTGAACGTAAGTGTAGCCGTGTTCCGCCTCTAACTCGCGGGAATGGGCAACGGCCTCGTCGAAGCTGGCGCCTTTAAGGATGACTTCAGCACCCTGTGCTTTTGTTGCGATAATTTTTGTCAGCGGCGCGAATTCGGGAAGAACGATGGTAGCGTTGATATTGTTAAGACGAGCGGCCAGGGCCACTCCTTGAGCATGATTGCCGGCCGAAGCGGTGACAACGCCGCGTTTTTTTTCGTCGTCGGATAAACGCGATATTTTATTGTACGCACCGCGAACCTTGAAAGAACCGCTTCGCTGCAGACATTCCGCCTTTAGAAATGCACTTGCTCCGATCTCCGCCGATAGTTTTTCGTCGGAGATAATCGGTGTGGGGGTGATTATGTTTTTAAGTAGTGCGCGGGCGTCTTCGATATCCAAAAGTTGAACCGTCATTATGTCAATGAGTATATGCGAAAAGGCGGGAAAACCAAAAAAATACACCAGCGCGCGAACATGCACCGGGATTTGGCAAAGGTTTGTATAATCGAAGTTACTGATGGAGTTTTAGTGCGGTATTTATGATATGACTACTGCGCCTTTTCCCGGTGCCGATTTTGTTTTCAAACAATCTGATCTCATTTAGCTTAATCGATTT
This sequence comes from Chloracidobacterium sp., assembly GCA_031404055.1. Taxonomy (GTDB): domain Bacteria; phylum Acidobacteriota; class Blastocatellia; order Pyrinomonadales; family Pyrinomonadaceae; genus OLB17. The sequence continues at coordinate 2,708 of JANNGV010000441.1, read as the reverse complement.
CAAGGTTCGATCTATTCCAACTATTAACGCGAAGAAGATCGGGAAAAAATGTCGCGCGTATTAAATATTTTTTTGTTGTCATTTTTTAAGTTTTCTTTCCAGAGAATTCAGAAATCAGATGCCCGGTTTCGCGTCGGCGACGTGAACCAATAAGACCCGTTGCAGTCGCGTTTCAGCCGAAAATAGTTTATATTTCCTCTTATCTGTTGACTGGAGGACAAAATGGAGTTACTTGGCGGTGTAGGACTTCTTTTTCTGCTGTTTCTTGGAATTGCTCTGCTGGTCGTTGCCTGGAAAACGATAAAGATCGTTCCGCAATCGAGTGTTTTGCTGATTGAGCGGCTTGGAAGATTTCATCGCGTTGCCGCCAGCGGGTTGAACATCATAGTTCCCTTCTTTGAATCGCCGCGAGCCGTTTACTGGACCAACGTGCGCCCGGGCACGACGTTTATCGATTCCCGCGAGCAGTTTATTGACCTGCCGCCGCAGCCTGTAATTACCCGCGACAACGTTACGATCAATGTCGATTCTGTGGTCTATTGGATGATAACCGACCCAATCAAATCGGTTTATGAAGTTGCCGATCTCGTCGGTGGCCTTGTGCAGCTAACGATAACCGGCATGCGTTCGGTTATGGGTGAAATGGATCTGGATCACACGCTTTCGAACCGCGATCAGATTAATGCAAAGCTTCGTCTGATCCTGGACGAAGCGACGGATAAATGGGGCGTTAAAGTAACGCGTGTCGATGTAAAAAACATTAATCCGCCAGAAGATGTCCGCATAACGATGGAAAAACAGATGACCGCCGAACGTAACCGGCGTGCCCTTATTTTGCAGGCCGAAGGCGATAAACAGGCGGCGATCACGCGTGCCGAGGGCGAGAAACAGGCATCCATCACACGGTCTGAGGGTGAACGCGAATCGGCGATTTTGCAGGCCGATGGTGCAGCCCAGGCACGTCTGAAAGCGGCTTCGGCCGAGGCGCAGGCGATTGCCCAGATCGGCCAGGCTATCGGCAGCCCGGAGCAAACGACGCAGTATTTAATTACGTCGCGTTATATCGATTCGCTGCGTGACATGACGCGGACGCAGAATTCAAAAGTGATCTTTATGCCTATGGAAACATCGGCAATGCTTTCGAGCATCGGGTCAATAAAGGAAATTTTCGCTGAAACGGGTGAAAAGACGGACGATGCGACGCCCACACCGCGTTCGCCCCGTGAACTCAACCGTTAGTTCGATTTAGAGAAGGAAAAGTTAATTTATGTTGAAAATTATTGGAGTGTTCGCGGTGTTGGTTGTCATGGGTGCTGTAGCTGTGGCCTATGCATACGGCTTTATTTTTAATCCGTCACCGGCAATGCCGCCGAATGAAAAATCTATGTATGAATTCGCGATGAAGGACATTGACGGCAATGACGTAAAGCTCGATGCCTATAAAGGAAAGGTCGTAATGATAGTGAACACCGCAAGCAAATGCGGGCTTACGCCTCAGTACGAGGGCTTACAGGCTCTTTACGACAAATATAACGATAAAGGTTTTGTCATCCTTGGCTTCCCCGCCAATAACTTTATGGGGCAGGAGCCGGGGACCGAAAAAGAAATCAAGGAATTTTGCGCATTGAAATATAAAGTAACATTCCCGATGTTTTCAAAGATATCGGTCAAGGGCACGGATCAGCATCCGTTTTACACGTTTCTGACCAATAAAGTATCGAATCCGGGGATGGAAGGCGATATTACCTGGAATTTTGAGAAGTTTGTAGCAGACAAGAATGGAAAGATCATAGCCCGTTTTAGCCCGAAAACTTTGCCGGGTGATCCAAATGTCGTGGAAACGATAGAAAACGCTCTGAAGTAAACTCGCGTAAATCTGTTGCTGGAATTTGAGCCTGCCGGTGCAAACTCGATTGCGGCAGGTTCAATTCATTTGCTCATTATGAAATTTGTAAGAATTCTCTTTGTTTCGATAATCGCCTTTATAGTTGCCGTTGCGGGCGGATCATATTGGATATACAGCTCGCTGAATTCTCCGCATCAGCACGACAAAGCTGGTCAGTTCATCAAAATAGAAAAAGGCTCGACACCGGCGGACATCATCAGCAGACTCAACTCGGAAGGCGTTTTGTCTAGCCAGCGGCCGGTACAGTTTTATCTTAGATTTTTTGGCGATGCCTCAAAATTGCAGGCTGGCGAATATCAGTTTGCCTCGCCGATCACGCCGCTGCAAGTATTGAAGGAACTCGAATCAGGCGAAGAGAGAACGACTAAGCTGACGATTCCGGAGGGCTTTACGCGTTTCGATATTGCAAAGCGGATTGCCGCGAATTTCCCGCAAGATCCCCCGATGGATGAAAAGCAGGTGCTTTTGTTGATGGAAGACACAAGCCTGATACGAGATATCGCCCCGGACGCAAAGAATCTCGAGGGCTACATGTATCCGAGCACCTACAGCTTTCCCCGAGGGTCCAAAGCCGTGGACATCATTAAAACGACCGTCGAGCAGTTCAAAAAGATTTGGAAGCCGGAATGGAACGCACAAGCACAGAAAATCGGCCGCTCGCCATATGAGATAGTGACGATTGCTTCGCTTATAGAAACCGAATCGAAGTTCGACGCCGAGCGGCAAAAAGTTGCGTCGGTGATCTACAATCGCTTGAGCAAGAGTATCCCGCTTGGAATAGACCAAACCGCCGTCTACATTG
>JANNGV010000440.1:0-3610 GCA_031404055.1 Chloracidobacterium sp. | reverse complement strand
GGTATCCAAGACTTGCGCGAGAGCGGGTGAAGGGATTCGAACCCTCGACATTCAGCTTGGGAAGCTGAGGCGGGCGGCGTCCGATTTCCGACGCTCTTGGGCGAAAGCGATCCCAAGTCGATCTGAAGCTCGCCCGCGAACTCGGAAGCATCGCTGATATCGATCTCGTAGAAAAGTACCGGATCGTTGGCCGGGATGTGATTGTCAACGCGTTTCTCGTGTTCCTTGAATCGATATTCGGCCAAATCACCTGTTTCACGCCGATTTGTCACGATCCTTATTTCGCCTTCGGAGTTCAAATCATCGATAAAACTTTGTGCTGTCTCGTCCAGTTCGATCTTGTCGATTCGGACTTCTGTAGAGCGCATTACTCTCGATATGAAAGACGACGCAATGATCGCAAATATAAAAAACGAAGCAATCTTTATCCCGTCCGGTCGTTCGATTACGTTTGTTAACGTTGTGTAGGCGAACACTACCGCAATTGCGGAAAAGGCCCACTTCCACTTATTCTTGCGGCGGAATGCCGACATTGCGACGGCGACCGCCGCCGACGACATCAGAAAAAGTACGCCGGTTGCGTACGCTCCGCCCTGTGCGTCAACGTCGGCTTCGAACCAGATCGTTACGGCAAAACATATTGTAGTAAAGACCAAAACCAACGGTCTTGTCGCACGTGCCCAATCGGGCGCCATTCCGTAACGCGGCAGGTAACGCGGTACGATATTGAGAAGTCCCGCCATCGCGGAGGCCCCGGCAAACCAGAGGATTAAAATCGTGCTGAGATCGTAAATTGTGCCATAAACATCTCCAAGATATTTATGGGCGATAAATGCCAACGCACGGCCGTTCGCCTTACCGGGCTCTTTGACGACCTTCCCTTCAATGTCGGCCGATGTGCAGGGACAGAACTCCGGAATCTCATGTTTCTGTACGGTCAAACCGCAATCGACTCGAGGGCAATAATCCGATCGCGGGATTAGGATACTAGTTACAAAACTGCTTGCGATCAACATGACGCTCATAATCAACGCGGCCGTCATCAGCAGTTTGCGTGTGTTTGCAATCCGGTTGGGACTTTTAACGAGAGGCATCACAGCAACCCCGGTCTCGAAGCCGGAGAGTCCGAGGGCGAGTTTCGGAAAAACAAGGAGCGAAAGCCCGATGATCACAAAAATACCGCTGTAGCCGCCAGATGTCTTTGTGCTCCAAAGAGCGGTCTGCCAATCATTCAAAAGTTCCGGATGCGTAATCGCTTCATAAATGCCGACACCGATCGTGATTATATTCAGCAAAATGTACGCCGCGACAAGAATGACCGCAATCCCGATGGCTTCCCCAAAGCCTCTAAGGAATACGGCTCCAAGAAGGGCGACCAGAACGAGCGTTACTATTACGGGATGTTCAAGAAACGGTAAAGTGCTGTGGACGAAAGGATTCTCGAGAATATGTGCCGTCGCGTCGGCGGCCGAAAGGGTGATGGTAATTACAAAATCCGTAGCCACAAACCCTAACAAAACAAGGACGAATAGCTTACCTTTCCACCGGGAAAGAAGTGCTTCAAGCATCGCAATCGATCCTTCACCGTGAGGGCTTTCCTTGGCGACGCGACTGTAGATCGGAAGGGCACCAAACAGTGTGAGCAATACTAGAATAAAGGTGGCGATCGGCGAGAGAACGCCAGCCGCGAGAAACGCGATACCAGGCTGATAACCGAGCGTGGAAAAGTAGTCCACGCCGGTCAGACACATTACCTTCCACCACGAGTGCTTGTGATGCCTGCCTTCCGGCTCGTGCGGCCCTTCAACCTCCGCGACGCCTTCGTATAACCACCTGTTAAACCAACCTCTTTCCCTGCCGCCCATATTTAAAATAACAAAGGCCACACCCGCAAGTCATCGCGAATGTGGCCAGTAGAATCTACCGGTTTCAAATGGCTTGTCTTCCAATACGCCTACGGAGTTAGCTGACGGGCTAGAACAAGGAAGTGTTCTTCATCTAAAGTTGATTCGCCCCATTAAATTTGGTTCCCCCGCGCCGTTAAAACGAGTAAACGGCTTCGGCATACAATTGTCAAAAACGTGAATATACTCCTTGAGTTGCTGATTTGCAAGCCAAATTCTACCCACCCACATGAACATTCGGCCGGCGTTCCGGATCTTCTTCCGCTTGTCTTAAAATCTCTCTGGTCACCGGTGCCGTGTCGCCCTCGCCAAACAGTATATAGCGGGCAAGATAGACGATCGGATTGCCCTCGCTCCAGCCAAAATATACGTGCGGGATCTTTCCGGTTGAATCGCGTAAATGCAATAAGAGAGCCGCGATGGCGTTCGGCACCGCAGGCGATTCGGTTCGGAGTATCTTGTAGCCGTCCACATCCACGCCGCGAATGAAAAGTCCGCCGCTAAACTCGGAAGCGTCGCCGAGCTCTATCTCGTAGAAAAGCACCGGATCGGTCGAAGGTATGTGATTGTCGATCCTTTTTTCGTGTTCTTTAAACCGATACTCGCTGACGTTTCCGACTTCCCGGCGATTCGTGACGATTCGTATCTCACCGTCGGAAAGTTCTTCAAGAAAAGATCGGGCCGTCTCGTCAAACTCGATCCGGTCGATCCGCAGTTCGGTAGTCCGCATCGCCCTCGATACGAAGGAAGCCAGGATAATTCCCAAAATGAATAGCGAGGCTATCTTGATGCCGCTAGGCTGTTCGATAATATTGACGACCGTTGTGAACACGAAGACCAGTGTAATCAGCAAAAAAAAGAGCCACTTTTTTTCAAGCTTCTTGCGGGCCGAGATCGTAACCGCGACGGCGGCGGACGTCATCAGCACCAAAACGCCTGTTGCGTAAGCCCCGCCCTGCGAATCGACGTCTGCGGCGAAAAGAATTGTGACGGCGAAGCAAATCAGTGTAAATACGAATACCAGCGGTCTGGTTGCCTTCGCCCAATCCGGCGCCATGCCATAACGCGGAAGATACCTTGGCACGATATTCAGCAGGCCAGCCATCGCCGATGCACCTGCGAACCACAGGATCATCACGGTTGAAAAATCGTACAACGTCCCGAAAACCGGTCCGAAGAAACCGTGGGTAAGGTATGAAAGAGCACGCCCGTTTGCCTGCCCGCCCTCGCGAAACTGTTCGGCCGGAATCAGCATTGTTGTAATAATGCTGCTGCCGACCAAAAGGAAGCTCATGATGATCGCCGCGCCGCTGAGGAGTTTTTTACCGTTCCGAATCCGTCCATCCAGATGCTTTTTCTCTTCATCCGAAAGCCCGTGATCGGCCAAACGCGTAACGTGAATATTTGGCGGCGGAACATCGCTTTTTACCAGCGGCATTACAACGACGCCGGTTTCAAAGCCTGAAAGTCCGAGCGCAAGTTTGGGAAAATAGAGCAGTGAAAGAATTATTAGCCACAAAAGGCTTCCGTTTACATCGGGTGCCGTCCAGATTAGTGAAGTCCAATTTGACAGTGCTTCCGGATGCACGACAAAGATCTCATAAATCCCGTAACCTATTAATATGACGTTCAGAACCAGAAAAAGGGCTACAATTCCTACCGCAATTCCGATCGCTTCGCCGAAGCCGCGTAAAAACACTGCTCCG
>JANNGV010000439.1:0-2257 GCA_031404055.1 Chloracidobacterium sp. | reverse complement strand
CAGAAAACGGCAACGATCTCACTGATCTTTTCGCCGGGGGTGCGACCAGCTTTTTGGGCCTTCTCGATATCCGCTATCTTGAGAATATTGCTCTCGGTTTCTAAATCGAGAGCCTTGTCCTCCGTAGTACGCTCATCGTCTGTATTATTTTCCGCCGCCATTCCTATACCGCTCGTCCTATGGTTTCAAACCACCTTTATCCAGATTTACTCGATAGAGTTTAAGGCGGTCTAGATTTTACCTTTCGTTTAGAAGCGGGGTCTCTGATCCGCCTGGGTTATAAAAAGCAACGGCGGTCAAAGACCGCCTCTAAACGATGCTCATAATTTACTTAATTTATCTCTAATGCGTTATACCACTACAATGAATCCCCGAATTTACGCGGGCACTTTTCGCGCTGTTTCGCGATCCCAGTTTCGATGGGCGGAGATGGCGGAAATAAATGCGGCGACCGCTTCGTTTTGCTTTTTGCCATTGATAACTGCCTTGTCTTCGACTGACAAATCCACATATGTGGCACCCAGAAATTCCGACGCATCGCCGGTCGCACAAATTGCCTTGCAGTGTTTGTAAGTTTCATTTACAAAATGCAGTGCATCCACGTCGGCCGTTAGAGCCTGTACGCTCTTTGCTCCACCCGGAATATAAACGGCGTCGAATAATACGGACGCGGCGGTCAGCAGGCTGTGGTCGGCCTTTACAGTCGTGCCGCCAGCGGCCGTTATACCTCCAAGTCTGGTCGCCACCGTTTGAAGCTGTGCACCTTCGGCCACTAAGGCCTTTTTCATCGCCGCAAGCTGCCCGCCGTCAAAGCCGTCGCTGATCAGCGCAGCGACACAGCGGGTTTTGATCGTGTTTTTGACGGTGTTCGCCATGCTCAATGCGGCGGAGCTTTCGACCGAAGACTTAACTTTTCTCGGCTGTACGGACCTCGGGTCAGTGTCAGCACCGAACGAATGATTTATCGGCTGCTCAGGTTTCGCGGGAACCGCAAGTCCAAGTGCGTCACCAACTTTCTTTGCTAAACCCTTGTCGATCTGGCTCAAAATTCCGAGCATACGAATCTGGATAGCAGGTGTCTCCAACTTGCCAAGCTCAAACCGGAAAGCGTTGACGATGTGATTCTTTTCAGGCTCCGACTGGCTATTGAAAAAGAGTGTCGCCTGGCTGAAATGATCGTGAAAACTGCTGCTTCTGGCCCTGACCTTTTTGGCGTCGATCCGTTCTTCATGGCTGTGAAAACCGCCGTCGGCCATCGATGCCTGATACGGGCAGCCGTTACCGAGCGAGTTCGGCTCATACGCCACCTTGCCGGTGTTTATCGTTTGCCGCATGTGGGCATCGCGCTGATTATTATGGACGGGAGCGACGGAGCGGTTGATCGGAATCTCGTGAAAGTTCGGGCTGCCCAATCGCGAAAGCTGCGTGTCGGTATATGAAAAAAGGCGTCCCTGCAGCAGCGGATCATTTGAGAAGTCGATGCCCGATACGAGATGGCCGGGATGAAATGCGACCTGTTCGGTTTCGGCAAAAAAATTGTCAGGATTGCGGTTGAGTGTTAGCTTACCTATACGCTGGACGGGAACAATTTCTTCGGGAATGAGCTTTGTCGGATCGAGAAGATCGAACTCGTATTTATGTTCGTCAGCTTCTGGCACCAACTGCACGCCCAATTCCCATTCCGGGAAGGCTCCGCTTTCGATTGCTTCCCACAGATCGCGGCGGTGAAAATCGGAATCCTTGCCCGAAATGGCCTGAGCCTCGCTCCACGCTACCGAATGAACGCCAAGAAGCGGCTTCCAGTGAAACTTTACGAACGTAGACTTTCCGCGTTCGTTAATAAAACGAAACGTGTGAACGCCAAAACCTTCCATCATTCGCAGTGAACGCGGAAGTGCTCTATCGGACATTGCCCACATTATCATATGAGCCGATTCGGGCATCAGCGAGATAAAATCCCAAAAGGTGTCGTGGGCGGACGCAGCCTGCGGCATTTCATTGTGCGGTTCGGGCTTGACGGCGTGAATCAGGTCAGGGAATTTTATCGCGTCCTGTATAAAGAAGACCGGCATATTGTTGCCGACAAGATCGTAATTTCCTTCGTCCGTATAAAATTTTACCGAGAATCCGCGAACATCACGGGCAAGATCGCTCGAGCCGCGCGAGCCGGCGACGGTTGAGAAGCGGACGAATACCGGAGTAACGCGCGAGGGGTCACAGAGGAACTTCGCCTTTGTTACGCTCTCCATGGATTTGT
>JANNGV010000438.1:0-2033 GCA_031404055.1 Chloracidobacterium sp. | reverse complement strand
GAGCCGGAATCGAACCAGACATCGAGAATATCGGTTTCCTTACGAAAATCGGCGCCGTTGCATTTTTTACAAACATAGCCTTCCGGAAGAAGCTCGCTTTCGACACGGTTATACCATGCATCGGCTGTTTCCTTAGCAAAGATGTCAGCCACATGATCGACCACCTTTGGGTCGGCAACCGGTTCGTCGCAAGCCTGGCAGTAGAAAACAGGTATCGGCACGCCCCACGAACGCTGTCGCGAAACGCACCAGTCTGGGCGGCCCTTGAACATGTTCCGCATGCGGTCTTCGCCCCACGACGGATGCCATTTCACCTTATCGATGTGGACAAACGCGTTGTCACGCAAGGAGATCGCCTCGCCTGTTTTCGCAACGGCATCCATTGAAATGAACCACTGCGGAGTCGCGCGGTAGATAACCGGATTTTTACAGCGCCAGCAATGCGGATAGCGGTGATTGTAATTCTCGACATGCAAAAGCGCTCCCTTCTCGCTCAGCAATTCCACGATCTTTGGATTTGCAGCGAATATATTTTCACCGGCGAATTTTTCGACGTCCGAGGTAAAACGGCCGGCGTTATCGACGGGACAATAAACCTCAAGGCCATAAGCTTTCCCGATCAGAAAGTCGTCCGTTCCGTGGCCGGGAGCCGTATGAACGCAGCCCGTACCGGATTTCCCGGCCGCCTTGCTCTCGTGCCGGGCATCCAGTTCGACCTCGGCATCTGCCTCGCCAAACGTTACGTGCTCGCCATTCATGATGAGCGAAACGCGGTCGAGCCACGCGTGCTGGGCCTCCAGGCGGTCGAGCTTCGAGCCATTAAACCGTGCCAGCTCCTTTACGCCTTCAAATCCGCATGTTTCGGCAAATGCAGCCGACAGTTCGGTTGCGACGATATAGACATTTTCGCCGACTTCAATGGCTGAATAATCGAAGTCCGGGTGGACCGAGATTCCGAGATTTGCCGGCAAAGTCCATGGCGTAGTTGTCCAGATAACGACGGATACCATTTTGCCTTCTAGAGCAGGGTCGATCACCGCGGGATCTGACCGCAACGGAAATTTAACGTAAACGGACGGCGATGTATGCTCCCTGTACTCTACCTCGGCCTCGGCAAGCGCCGTCTGATCGTGGATGCACCAATAGACTGGGCGCAGGCCTTTATAAACGTAGCCGCGTTCGAGAAATTTTCCGAAAAGGCGTGCGGTCGATGCCTCGTATTCGTTCGACATCGTCAGGTACGGCGTGTCCCATTCGCCCAAAACGCCGAGCCGCGAAAAGTCACGCGTTTGCCCGTCCATCGCCTTCGCGGCGTGCTCTCGACAGATACGGCGAAATGTCGAAACCGGAAGATCGGCTTTGTTCTTGCCTTTTTCGGCCAGCTTTTTCTCGACGTGCGTTTCGATCGGCAGTCCGTGGCAATCATAGCCCGGCACGTACGGAGCATCGAAGCCCATCATCGAACGGGTTTTGACGACGAAATCCTTGAGAATTTTGTTGAGCGCGGTACCGATATGAATATCGGCGTTCGCATACGGCGGGCCGTCGTGAAGAATGAATTTGTCCCTACCTTTGCGTGCTTCGCCTATTTGAGCGTATAGCCCGATGTCCTTCCATTTCTTCAGCCGCGCAGGTTCGCTCTGGCCGAGATTCGCCTTTTGCGCAAAATCGGTTTTTGGTAAGTTAACAGTTTTCTTAAGGTCTAAAGTTTCACTCATTGATCGAAAATCAAAAAGTCCCAAGCCGTTTTCCTTAGCTTGGGGCTATTAAAGCAAGATTTCGCCACCGCTCAACTCCGGTTGAACGCAGTCCCTTTGATGTCGCTTATAATGGGCGATGGCCTCCGCATAACTTGACAAAATTTTATCACATATGGTCACGATCATTCCTCTTCGACCGTGCACAACAGCGGATACTCTTGAGCCTTTGCCAGATTCATCGCTTTTTCCGATTTCATGTTCGCGACCTCGTACGGGTATATGCCGGCGATACCGCGCCCCTCGTTATGCACCTTTAGCATGATGGTAAACGCG
>JANNGV010000437.1:0-4804 GCA_031404055.1 Chloracidobacterium sp. | reverse complement strand
TCCACGCAAAAGCTGCAGGCGACGCGTCGGTGTTGCCCGCCGCGTCCACGGCCCTGACGGCAAATGTATGCGGGCCGTTTGCCAAGGGTGCCGTGGCGAACGGCGAAGCACAGGCGGTAAAGGTCCCTCCGTCAACCGAGCATTCGAATGTTCCGGCCTCGCTTGATGAAAACGTAAAATCGCCGGTCGGATCGCTGCTAGGATCGGTCGGCGTGGAGTTTATCGTCGTCTGCGGCGGGGCCGTGTCTACCGTCCAACCATAGGTTGCGGGCGTTGCGTCAACGTTCAACGCCGTGTCGATAGCCCTTACCGCAAGTGTGTGAGCTCCGTCCGCGAGCGCGGCGGTGGCAAACGGAGATGTGCAGGCCGCAAATGCCGCTCCGTCAACCGAGCACTCAAACGTAGCCGGCTCATTCGCGCTAAACGTAAAATCACCAGTCGGATCATTAGTCGGGTTCGGCTCCGTTGTATTAATAGTCGTTTCCGGCGGCGTCGTGTCAACGACCACGCCGGTGAAGTTTCCGGCATCCGCTCCGATATCTACCGGCGTCAGACCATTGCGCATCTGCCCGTCAAAATCGTCCGTCACGCCAACGTCCACACCGCCAGCCTCGACAACGGTTGGGGCTGATGGACTGATGTGCAGATCCGGCGTCGTTCCGGCTGGGCTTATAAACTGCGGATCGCTCGAAAAACTGTTCGCATCCATGCCCGTTGCGGTCTGCCAATTGGCCAAGGTAAGCCTGTCGGCAGAATTATAGCGGCCCGTGTTCCCGCCCGTTCCGCTAGCGAAAAGCACATTGTTGTTGGTTGTCAGTCCAAGCGGATTTGGGATCGTTCCACCTAATTGAATAGCATAATGTTTCCCGGTGCCAGCACCATTGCTTCGTGCGTTGAAAAAAATATTGTCGCGATACGCCCTCGTACCCGATGCCACGGCGCTCGTCATCGCAAACGTGTTCGCACCGCCCGCGACGGAGGACCCGCCGATATAGACGCTGTTGTGAAAGAAATTGTTCGTCCCGGCAATTTCACTGATTCCGCTTATCGCTTCGCCATTTGTCAGGCCGTTGCCCAACGCGATCATATTGTTTTGATACGAGGTCGCACCGGCCTGGACGTAAATGCCGTTCACCGTTCCTGAAGCCGAGTTTGGAACGCTGATCGAGTGCACAAGATTGCGCGAAACAATGTGCGTCCCTATCGTGTCGCCGTTGTAGAGAATGCCTTGAATCGAATTATTGAAGGTGGCCTCGGTGTTAGTTAAAAATCGCACCGTATTCTGCGAAATCGTTGTGTCAGCAGCCGAACTCGCATTGTCCACCCAAAGACCGATCATCGTCGCCGCACTTCCAGTCAATGCACTCCCGGCCACACTTGTGAGATTTGATATTGTGTTGCCCGTGACAACAGAACCCGCGGTCTGCGAATAGATCCCGTATGTCTGTGAACCGGCATTCGTCGAATTATTTGTAATTGGACCGGCAGAAAAACCAACCGTATTGTTCAGGACAGTATTGGTTGCCGCAGTATTTGTTTGTGCTCGGATGCCGTAGAAATCCACTACGTCTGGACTGACGTTTGAGTTTGTAACGGTAATGCCGCCGATTGTGTTGTTGGAAATAATTGGCGAAGTCGTGGCATTGTAATAAATACCATAAACGTCCGATGCTAAGGGAACCGTACTGTTTACGGATATTGCGGAACTTGAGGCACTGTTTCCAATCGTGTTGCCCGCAATGTTTCCAATATTTGCCAACCCTGTAACTACGAGAATACCCGCAAACGGAGCGCTGGCACCTGTTCCCGTTCCGGAGATTGGTCCCGAAACCGCGATGTTCGTAATAATATTGCCTTGAATATTCGTAGCAGCCGTTGTCCCGTGAGTAGAAAGGAAAATTGGATAGAATTTTGACGGGGGACCAAAACCGACAAAATTATAAGTCCCGGAGCCAGAATCGTTAGAGAAACCAATCGTGTTTCCACTGATGGAGCAATTATTTATTTGCGAACTTGCCAGTTGAATTCCGGCGTGTATTGTCGCAGCAGTCTGTGTTCGCGTTGCGGTCTGATAAAATCGATTATTGTTGATCGACCAGTCTGTATTGCCGCTCGTAACATAAACTCCGGCGCTCTGGATTCCCGGACCAAAATAGTCAAATATTTTGTTTCCCGATATAACAATTCCACTGTTCGATATGGCGGCACTTGTTCCGTTGCCATTAATGGCTTTAGTAGGCAAGTTCGAACCAGATGGACCTATATTATTGTTTGAAATTACATTTCCATCATTTCCCGAAACGCCAGTTGCCGCCGTGCTTACAAGTATAGTTCCACCGCCCGAACCGATTGTCGTCACGGACGAGCCTAATACCGTCGAATTGGTCACCACATTGTTTGTAGAGTCGTTAATGAACCGAATCGTGCTTGTGCCTGATGTGCCCGAAGCGGTCGTATTGGAAATTGTTAAAGAATTCCCGGATGTGTTTAGCCCGTTAAGGGTTACATTGTCGGCACCATTAAGATTGATCAAAGGATTACCTGCGGTCGTTGCCCCGGAGATCGTCCGCGAAACACCTCCGACCGGTGTGATTAAAATTGATGAGTATGATGCGGCAGCCGCTCCGCTCGCGTTAAGTCCCGCGCTCGCAGTTCCTTCGCTCGTATCGCCGCATACATCAATAGAGATAACGCCCGTGTGAGCACCGGTATTAATTGCTATGAATGCCGCGCCAAGGGTTGGATAACCGCTTGGCTGAGTTCCGGTTCCGCCGGTCCCTTCGACTTCGATCACGCCGCCGGGAAGACTTTCACAAGTATTCACGGCCATAACCGGAACACTCTCCGAAATTTCGGAAAAGGGTTCGCTTGCGGCCATTGAACCGCTGAGGCCGACAAATTCAGCAACGAACACGAGCGTTGTGATTGCGGCAATAGTCAGAACGACAAACAACGAGCGACGTGGGAAGTATTTAATTAACATATTTTTACGACTCTATGGGGCGAACACAGGAATAACCGCCTTTTCAGAACCGTCTTGAACACGGTTATCGGTATTCCGCTGCGAGTTAAGTTTGTGTTGAGTCTTTTGGATTATAGCCGAGTCAGCCGGAATGTCAAGATATTAATATTTCAGGTAGTGCAACAGTTAGAAAATTCAGGTGGGCGTGAGAAGGCGTCCGCGATCTCCGCGTCATTCTCAGTGTTCTCCGCGTTGAGTGATAACTAAGTATCTTCAACGCGGAGGACGCTGAGATTTTCGCGGAGTACGGAGCCTGCTATTAATCTCAAACTGAACAACTTGGTCGTGTCCCAATTTGTGTTGCCTCCGAACGACATGCTCGATTCCGTACGAGCTACTTTCTGTCCTTAAAGCTATCGAACAATTCCGTGTGGCGGCTGGTCAGCGGGAGCAGGCGGCCATTGATGAACAGGTATTTAACGTTTGTTCGCGGTTCGAGCAGGTCGCCATCGGTGACGACGATGTTTGCCATCTTGCCGGTCTCGATAGAGCCGAGCCGGTCGGCGACGCCGAGGATCTGGGCCGGATACAGCGTAACGGCTTTCAACGCCTCGTCCTTTGACAAGCCGTATGCACCGGCAAGCCCGGCGTGATATGGCAGATCGCGATTCTCGGCCCCGGCGTCGCCGGTCGCGATTGCAAACTTTACGCCAGCCTGCTGCAGCTTCGACGGCCCCTCGAAGAGAAAATCGTACGCATCGTCATCGCGGACGGGCAGGCCGTAAATGTTTGTATAAATAACGGCGATGTTATTTTTCTTTAGATCGTCGGCCGCCTTCCACGCCTCTTGTCCGCCGACGATGATCGCCTTGACCTTCATCTCGGACACGAACTTGACGACCGCCTTTATGTCGCGTTCGCGTTCGGCCGTAAAAACGATAGGCTTTTCGCCGCGAACGTATGGCACCATCGCTTCGAGGCTGAGGTTCGTGGCCGGTGCGGGAAGCGATTTGTCTTTGGCATAGGCATCCATCGCACGGCCATGATTTGCAGCGCTGGTGAAGCTCTTTTTCAAGTCGTCGATTTGCGTATCACGCCGCCGCACCGCCTCATTAAAATCAACCGGCTGTCCGCCGAAGCCGCCAAAACCGCCGCCGCCGAATCCACCGCCGGCCGCGATTCGCGGAAAGTTAATTACAAGCGCCGCCGTCGGCTCAACCGCCATGTCGGCCTGCGTCGATCCGTTCAGGTTTATCACCGCTCCCTGGCCGCTGATGACGCCGCCGGCTGGCATCGACATTACGGTAGTGATGCCGTTCACGCGTGTCACATTTATATGGGACGAATGCGGATTGACGCCGCTTATCGCCTTTGCGTTAGCGTTATTCGTTCCCGTTTCGGCGGCGTCGATCGTTGCATTGGCACCCTGCCCGATCTCGGCCAGCCCCATCGCGGAGGCCGCGTCGATCATGCCCGGATAAACCGAAAGCCCTTTGCCGTCAATACGCTCCGCACCCGACGGAACCGGCACTCCGGCACCAACGGCCGTTATCTTGCCGTTTTGGATAACGAGCGTTCCGTTCTCGATCACCGCCCCCGAGACAGTGACGATACGCGCATTAACGATCGCGAATGTCCCAGCACGCCCGGTCTTGTTCTGCTGCGAGCCGTCGCTCTGCGCGAGTGTGCCGAATGCAAGAAGGAGAATTGAAACGCAGAGACGCAGAGACGCAGAGGAAAGCATATTTCGGACAAAAGAGTTCTGATTACCGTTCATAATTATATTATCAAGATTAGCTATCTCATTCTTATTTCTCTTCACTCTGCGTCTCTGCGTCTCTG
>JANNGV010000436.1:0-2478 GCA_031404055.1 Chloracidobacterium sp. | reverse complement strand
TGATCTCGGCCGACACGGACAACGACCCGGATGTCATCACGATTACTGGTGCCTCGATGGCACTTTACTTGTCGGACATTCCGTTCGAAAACCCGATTGCCGGAGTTCGCGTCGGACTTATCGACGGAAAATATCTGATCAACCCGACGCGAACACCGGCGATCGGGTTTTCGAACGGAATGTCCGACAAGTAAAGTGCCATTGAGGCACCAGTAATCGTGATGACGTCCGGATCGTTGTCCGTATCGGCCGATATCACGCTGCCTACTATCTGCGTTTCAAAGCGGTATCCGTCAGCAAACAAAGGGCGGACCGGACGGTCTATAAGGCGGCAGGTGAGAACCTCCTTCTCACTCGGGCGTCCCTCACGTCTAAAATAGTTTCCCGGAATTCGTCCGGCCGAGTAGCTCGATTCCCTGTATTCAACGGTCAATGGAAAAAAGTCGAGTCCTTCCTTCGCTGTTCGTGCACTGACGGCCGTGACCAGGATCATCGTGTCGCCATATCGAATCACGACCGAACCATCGGCTTGCTTGGCGACCTTTCCTGTTTCGACGATCAAATCTTTTGTTCCTAACTTGATCGACTCTTTCAAATATTTTTTTGTCATTTCTTATCCTCTAAAAACAAAAACGGCAGATGCTGTTTCGTGAAGCACTGCCGTTCCCGGAAATTTCTTTCTTTTTATGATCGGTTCTCTTTTGCATGTGGCCCATTCGCTGTCACGTTCAGCAGCCGCCGACAAATTCTTCGTGAGAACTTCTTTTTAATGACCGAAGCAGTCATTCTACAGTTTAAGGTTCCAGGTTTCCAGCTGTTTGTTAGCAACTTGAAACCAGAAACTAGAAACCTGTAACTCGTTTTACCTTCTTAATCCCAATTTCTTGATGATCTCGTGGTATTCGTTAATATCACCACGTTTTAGATAATCAAGCAGCTTACGCCTGCGAGAGACCATTTTAAGCAAGCCTCGGCGGGAATGATTATCCTTCTTGTGGATCTTAAAATGCTCGGTCAACTCATTGATACGCTGCGTCAAAAGCGCCACTTGCACCTGCGAAGATCCCGTGTCCGAATCGTGTACTTTGTAGTCGCCTACGATTTTTTCTTTAACTTCTTTAACTGTTGCCATAAAACGCTAACTTAAAATAGTCACTCCTTGCTCGCAGTAACTTCGCCCAAATTTCCGGCGATAACCGCGAAAAATAATTTACTTCCGATCTAACGAATTTGAAGGTTAAATCTATTCAAATACTACACAATTAAGCCCTTAATATCAATCTATCAGGACATCTCAAACTCTTCCATGAACTTGGTCGAGAAGTTCCCCTTCTGGAAATTCTCGTCCGCCATGATCTTTTTATGAAGCGGTATGGTTGTTTTAATGCCTTCGACGACCATCATGTCCAGAGCCCGCTGCATCCGGCTGATCGCCAGTTCCCGCGTACGGGCGTGGACGATCAATTTTGCGATCATCGAATCGTAGTATGGCGGAACAACATAGCCCGGATAAACAGCCGTATCGACTCTAACACCCGGACCGCCGGGGATGTTAAACGCCGTGATCTTACCGGGGCTCGGAACAAAAGTTTTCGGGTCCTCCGCGTTGATCCGGCATTCGATCGAGTGGCCGACGATCTGAACATCTTCCTGCTTGTACTGAAGATCTTCGCCCGACGCAATGCGGATCTGATTTCGCACAATATCAGCGAGCGTGACCATTTCGGTTACAGGATGCTCGACCTGAATACGGGTATTCATTTCCATGAAATAAAAGCTGCCGTCTTCATCAAGCAAAAACTCAAACGTTCCGGCGCTCGAATAACCGATTTCCTGACACGCCTTGACCGCGACAGCTCCCATTTTTTCACGCTGCTCTTTGGTAATTACCGGCGATGGGGCTTCTTCAAGCAGCTTCTGGTGCCGCCGCTGAATGGTGCATTCGCGTTCACCCAGATGGATGCAGTTGCCGTGCTCGTCAGCCAAAACCTGGATCTCGATATGCCGCGGGCGTTCGATATACCGTTCGATATAAACGGCACCGTTTTTGAACGCTGCAAGAGCCTCGGTCTGTGCCAATTCGAGCTGGCTTTCAAGTTCATCCGCGCTGCGGACAATCCGCATTCCGCGTCCGCCGCCGCCGGCAGATGCTTTTACAATTACGGGAAAACCGATTTCCAGTGCGAGCTTTTTTGCTTCTTCAGGCGATTCAATTGCATCCGGGCTGCCGGGCAAAACCGGAACACCGGCCGCAACCATAGTCCGCCGTGCCTCGACCTTATCGCCCATCATCGCGATAACATCAGCCGTCGGCCCTATAAATTTTATGTTGCAGTCTTCGCATATCTTTGCAAAGGTCGCCGATTCAGCGAGAAAGCCGTAGCCGGGATGTATCGCGTCAACATTTGTAATTTCAGCGGCGCTGATGATCGAGGGAATGTTCAAATAACTTTGCGCGGACGGTGCCGGCCCTATGCA
>JANNGV010000435.1:0-3949 GCA_031404055.1 Chloracidobacterium sp. | reverse complement strand
GAAAGCCTGGGCGTGGAAAAGACGCGCAATACGAAGGGAATTTTTGATGCCGAAGCGTGCCGGGATCGAACGCAGACCGGCTTTTTTGTCGAATTCGTAATCCTGACAGGCGTACAGAACGTCGAATCCGGCGGTCCACATGAGGACAAACAGTGAGAGCAGCAGCGGAATCCCGGAATCGATCGTTCCGCGCACGGCGATCCATGCCGCTGTCGGCGAGATCGCCAAAGCCCAGCCTAAGAGCAGATGAGCGAACGCAGTGAAACGTTTCGCGTACGAATATCCTAAGACACTTATCAACGCGACCGGAGAAAGGGCAAAAGTCAGCCAATTAAGCGAATATGATGCGAGAAAGAACAGGCCGACGGACGCAAAGAAAAATATCCAAGCAAAGCCGACTGTAAGCTTGCCGCTCGGCAATTCGCGATTTGCTGTACGCGGATTTGCCGCGTCGATGTCGCGGTCAACGATTCGGTTAAAAGTCATCGCGGCCGAACGCGCGCCGATCATTGCGGCCGTGATCCACAATATTTGCCGAATTTCGGGTAATCCGACGGCAGCCTGAACCGCGCCGAGAATTGCGTTTGGAAGAGAAAACAACGTATGCTCGAACTTTATCATTCCCAACGTCGTCGTCAGTTTTTGCGGAAAACCCGTCATTAAAATTGCTCCGAATTCCATTGTCTACTGTACATTGTAGATTATCAATTTGTTCTCAATAGGATTTAATATGCCGAGCGGACGAACACATGATGCTATCACGCTTATATTGGCGGCACCGTCATTTGGGCTGACGTATGCCGCGACGGCAAGTTTTACGCTTGGCGTGGCGGTGTCGGCGGCGTTTGTATTTGGGGGTTTGATGTTCGGGCCTGATCTGGACACTCTTTCGAATCAATATGCGAGATGGGGAATCTTCCGCGTGTTTTGGCTGCCGTATAGATCAATATTCAAACACCGGTCGCGATGGTCTCACGGGCTGATCTTCGGAACGCTGATAAGAGTTGTTTACTGCATGGGCGTACTTACTATCGCTGCGTTTTTAGTACTTGCTGCCGCGGCTGCGATCTCGGGCGGCGATGCTCCGGGCGTCTCGGCTTTTACCGAAGCGTGGCAGAGGTTGGGCCAGTTTATCCGGGGAACATTCGGCGCAAACATTCTGCCGGCCGTGTTTTTAGGAATGTGGATCGGCGCCGCCAGCCACACGTTTGCGGACATGGCGAGCACATACGTAAAAACTGGACGTGTGACGGAATTCCTGTAATTCCACGGCATGAAGCTCGAGTGTGCCGGAGGGCACCCACCGCTGCTCCCACCACCCCGTCCGCGAAACGCGTCCACCCCTCCTCGGGCAGGAGGGGAGCAAGATTTATTTCCCGATCCTTGCCTGTGACAGCCTTAGGGCCTGCCGCCGAACTGCGTCCGAAACGTTTTTATTTTTAGAAAGAGCTGCGAGATCCCGCAGTTGGAGCCGCGACAGGATCGTCAGCACGTTTGCGATTGGCGTACGCGGATTTCGTGCAAGATTATGCACAATCATATAGTTGCGTGACCATTGCCGGCTGTTAGCGATCTGGCGAAGAATATCCTCGGTTACGGATCGCATCGAGGCGATCTTTTCCATTTCCTGTTCGGTAATTCGCGGATTTTGAACGACGGCCTGGGCGACGATGCGGTTCGGGTCGCGGATAAGAATATTGCGTGCCTCGCGGTCGCCTTTCATGGCGAGTTTTACGCGGTCCTTCATTCCCATTTTCAACACGCGGTTGAGAACCGAGACGCGTTCCGAACCGATGTCGGAATCTTCCATTCGAAATTCGCCGATTATCTTGTTGACGATCGCCTGCCGCTCTTCAGGTGTTTCTTCGTAAAGCTCTTCAATAAATTCGAGCCCGAGCCATGAATCATCAGTTTCGCTGTCCGGCACTTCAATCAGGCTGGCGAGCAGCAGCGCGTCGTCGAGGTTGAGGCCGGATTCGTCCAGGTTTTCGGCAAACTCTGCCTGTTCGATAAATTCCGCCGCCGCCTCTTTCCCCTGCGCCCGCAATTCGTTTGCGATCTGCTGGACACCGCGTTCCTTTTCAAAGAACTCGCGTTTAGTTTCGGCGGCATGCCGCTCGGCTTCCGACGTGCGGTTGGGATTGCCAATGATGGCATCGATTATAGCGGGCGTCTGAATAAGCAGCTGCTGATTAAGGGCAAGACGCTCAAGCAGGTCGCCATTGGTCGTCGTTTGAGCAAACCGGACGATAGTTGCCATCGGCGTCTTCGGGTTTGTGACGATCGCTTCCTGAATCGGTTTCAGCTTACTTTGATCGGCAAAATAATCGAGAACGGACGCCGCTATGTCGGATGATCTAACCGAGCTTTCCAGAACTGTTTCATCCTGCGCGGAAAGCGTAACGCGGGCATGATTTGCCGCCTCCGTATCGTCCGAGCGGGCAAAGGCCACTAGGACTTCGAGCAGATCATTCTGCGGCAGCGGCAACGCCCCGCGTGCAGCCGCGAGAATAGCCGGACGCGGCGCGGTGCCTTCGATTATTGCTCTAACAACCGGATTACTGGATTCGATGTCTGGATTCATAACTTTTCCAAGAGTTGAAAAGCTCGGTGGAAGATGGACTTGCGAAGATCAGATCAATCTGACTGATGTTATATTAACACAGTCCGAGCGGTGTCTCCGATTTTGTGCCACTAAACTACATCTCCGTGTACTCCGCGTTAAAAAACAGTTTTAACGCGGGGCGCAGAGTATGACGCGTAGAACGCGGAGAGGCGCTCTCATTGTCACGTAATTCTAGCAACCGAATCAGTGATACCTTGACTAACGCCAACGCTTAACATACCTTTAAAGTTTTTGGGTGGTTGATCTCACCGCCGTTTAACATAACATTTAATACAAACATTTTGACCAATGATAAAAGACGATTTAACAGAACTAATAGTTGAAAAGAGCGCCTGTGTGGGTGTTATCGGACTTGGATATGTCGGGCTTCCACTCATCGTTGAATTCTGCCTGAAAGGCTATCGCGGCATCGGTTTTGAGGTCGATAAGAAGAAGGCAGACCAGATTAACGCGGGCCGTTCCTATATCGTCGATGTCTCGGACGAAAATGTACAAAGGTGCGTCGACAGCGGCAAACTGTCCGCGACGACCGACTTTCGAGAACTTGCGAATTGCGACGTTATAGTCATTTGCGTGCCGACGCCGCTTCGCAAAACCAAGGACCCGGACATGTCCTATATCATTGCGGCCGGCGAAGAGATCCAGAAATACATGCGCCGCGGGCAGCTTGTGATTCTGGAATCGACGACCTATCCCGGAACGACGGATGAAGTGCTTTTGCCGATGTTTGAAGAAAAGGGGTTTAAGCTTAACGACGATTTTCTGCTGGCGTTTTCGCCTGAGCGCGTCGATCCAGGCAACCCGCAGTATCAGACGCACAATATTCCGAAGGTGGTCGGCGGCGTTTCGGACAACTCTACCGAGGTTGCGGCGATGCTCTACAGGCAGATTGTAAACGAAGTTCACCCGGTTTCTTCCGCACGCGTGGCCGAAGCCTGCAAACTGTGGGAAAACACGTTTCGGGCGATCAATATCGGCATGGCGAATGAGATGGCGAGGCTTTGCAATACTTTAGGCATTGATACGTGGGAGGTCGTCCGGGCAGCCGCGACCAAGCCGTTCGGGTTTATGGCATTTTATCCGGGGCCGGGAATCGGCGGGCATTGCATTCCGCTCGATCCGCATTATCTTTCGTGGAAGGCACGGCAGCACGGCTTCGATTCGCAATTCATTTCGCTCGCCGAGCAGGTAAATTCGGGGATGCCGGCGTATGTCGTCAAGCTTGTATCAACCGCCTTGAATGACGTGAAGAAGGCCGTCAATGGATCAAAAGTGCTGATATTGGGTGTCGCCTACAAAAGGGACATCGACGACATGCGCGAA
>JANNGV010000434.1:0-2596 GCA_031404055.1 Chloracidobacterium sp. | reverse complement strand
AGCGCTCGAAGCTGCCGGGTTGTCAACGCCTCGGCACGTACGAAAGTCGCCGATAAGCGATGAAAGACGCGCCGAACTTGCCAGGATGTATTCCTCAGAAACACCTCTCGGCGAATATATCCGAGAGGATCGCGACGCGAGATGAGTCAAACCTATTACGCCGACAGCAGCGTTTTAGTAAAGCGCCACATACACGAGATCGGCACCGATTGGCTGCTTGAGTTGCTCGGCCCGACGGCCAACAACTCGATCACCACTTCAACTCTGAGTATCGTCGAGACACTCAGTGCCCTAAATCGACGTGTGCGCGAAGCCACCCTCAACATCGCCCATTATCCCCAGATCGCCGAAGATTTTCTCGCAGTTTCAAATAACGAATACCGATTCGTTCATCTAACGACGGAGGTAATCGATAAAACTCAACGCCTCCTCGAATCTTATCCGCTTCGCGCGGGCGATGCGATACAACTTGCGTCCGCGATCATTTCAAGACAAGAACGACAATACGCGAGGCCAACTTAACTGACCCGATTTTTTTAGCCTCTGACAACAAACTGCTCGAGGCCGCTGTCGATGAGCATTTTACGACCGATAATCCGCTGCTGCATCCGTAACCGCATCCGCCTCCATATCCAGCGTCTTGCCGATAGTCGTCACAGTCTCGACGTCAATAAAAATATCCGCCCGATAGTCGTCCACCGCAGTAACAACCCGCCAGTTTTTGATCAGTGTTTTCATCGTCTTAATGCCTTTCTTTTAGCGTTAGTGGAATGTCGTTGTCCTAGTCTAGCGTTTCAAAAGGTAATGTACCGTTGCCGTTAACGTTAGATTTCGGATTGAATTTGTAATTCGCGGCTTCGAGTTCGAATGATGCGTCAATCTCAGCCTCACCTCGAAAATTGCTAAAGCTTAGCTGAGCCGTCGTCCTTAGACAATTCGAAAATTCGATAGAGCCAATATTTTTCACCCAGATTTTTCATCACGCGTTCCTCATTTGCAGTAAGAAAAAAGTCTGTCCAGAAACCGCCCGAAGTCGATTTGACTTCGATAAAGACCTTATCGCCTTGAGAAAATGATTCGATGTCGTAACCCGCACTGTCTGTTTGCTCAGAGACTCTCATCACTTTTCCGACCGAAGAAAATCCCGTTTCTGATTCTACACGCCGAATCTCATAATGTAGGGCGACGACTTCACCAAGTTCTCCGATTGACATCTTTGCTTTCGCCGCTCCAACATAGTCTTCAAACGGAATCTTCTTGAGTTCTCGCTTAAGCACGCGACGCTTCGGTGGTTCTGGCGGCAATACAACTACCAGTTCCTTGATCTCACTTATGTAAGACGTGCTCGGAATGATGGATGGAGTTGGTGATTGAAGAGTATTTCCGATAGAAGGGTTTCTAGAAGGTCGAGGGACGGAATTACCGGATTCAATGACAGCGTTTCGCGGGGCATGCGTTCGGACTGGCGGAGCCAATCTTTCATACCCTGAATCTTTAGTAGAAGTGACCGACATCGCTGTGCAGAATCCGAAATCTTTCTGAAGAGATTACAGAACTCATAGGATGCTTCCTCAGCAAGTGGGCCAAACTTTGCTCTCGCGAGCTGACCTTCCCGTTATAATTCCTCCAGGATTGGAATGCTTTCTTCTATACCCTTCTCATATTCGCGGTATTCTAGATACCATTTCCGCTTCCTCCACAGAATGTTCTCGGCTGTACTAATTACTTCGTTGGCTTTTTCAACTTTGTCACGAATTTGTTGAACCGCATTACGGATTGGCTGTAAGTATTATTGCCCCCAGATATGACCGTTAGGAAACGGGCGTCTCATCGACTCTTGCGATTTCGTCCGCTCCAGCCGGGTCGTTTTCGCCTTCCTCGATGTCCTTTTCAACCTGATCCGCCAGGACGGTATCGGCGGCGTCCGCGATGCGTTCTTCGATATTTTCGCTCGGTGCGTCCAGCGGGTGATGGTCTCCAGCGTGATAAAAATATGAAGCCTGATAAAGTTCGCGCGCGAATTTGAAAAAAACCTTGCCGATGGCAATAGCCGGAATTGCGAGGATTATGCCAAGTAGTCCAAAAAGCTTGCCGCCGATCAAGAGCCCCAAAAAGACTGCCATCGGATGCAGGTTCAATCGGGCGCCTAAAATTCGCGGTGTCAGCACATAACCTTCCAGCGTTTGCACCGCAACAAAGACGCCCAGAACTGCCGCCACATCCCATACGCCTCCTCCGCTGGCAAGCGTGAATCCGCCGGCCAGAACAACTCCGAGAAGGGTGCCGACGTACGGTATCACATTTAACAATCCCGCCAGAAGAGCAATCCCCGCCCAAGCCGGAACGCCGAGAAACCAGAATCCGATGGCGTAGAAAACCGCCATGATTAAACCGATTAGAAGCTGGCCGCGGACGTAAGATTCGAGAATGCGCCCCGATTCGTCGAACAAACGCGTGAACGGTTCGCGAAAACGCGGCGGTATCAAATCTTCAAGCGAATCGCGCCATTTTTGGAAATCGATCAGAATATAGAACACGAAAAACGGCACGAGCAGCATATCGAGCGATGAAACGAGCGTGGACAAAATTACCGACC
>JANNGV010000433.1:0-4031 GCA_031404055.1 Chloracidobacterium sp. | reverse complement strand
CCCGCACAAGCAGGCGATAATGGCCTATCTTGATGTAATCGACGAAACAGCAGCCAAGATAGGGGCCGTCAACACGGTAAAGATCGAAGGAGGTAAATTCTACGGCTTCAATACCGACGCTGCCGGATTTATCCAGCCGTTGAAAAACTCGAACATCGATTTGGGCGGTAAACGTGCCGCCGTTTTCGGAGCGGGCGGGGCGGCCAGGGCATGCATATACGCGCTTCAACAGGAAGGTGCGATCATAACCGTAATTGCCCGGAGCAAGGAGAAAGGGCAATTACTGGCTGATGAGTTCGGGATCGAATACAGATTATCGCCCACCAATGATCAGCCGCTGACCGCCGATTTTGATATCATTGTTAATACGACACCGCTCGGCACAGTTGGTCAGGCGGAAGGATTAGCGATTCTCAGTACGGCTCAACTCGAAGGCGTAGGACTTGTCTATGATCTTGTTTATAACCCGGCCGAAACGGCGTTGATACGTGAAGCAATAATGGCGGGCGTTCGGACAATCGGCGGGCTCGAAATGCTGATCGCCCAGGGGGCCGGACAGTTTGAGATCTGGACCGGTGCCGACGCCCCGCTTGCCGAAATGACAGCGGCAGTTCGCAAACGCCTCAATATTTAATCAAAATCTATGCAACCCGAAGCACTAAATTGTCCAAATTGCGGCGGGGCCGTGAGCAGCGATAAAACACAATGCGAATTTTGCCGATCACGTCTAAAAACCGTCGGCTGCCCTTCGTGTCTCGGCGTAATGTTTCTCGGCAGCAAGTTTTGCGGCCATTGCGGTGAAAAAGCCGTCACGGCCGACATTGTAGAACACGAAAATCCCGGTGAATGTCCGAGATGTAAACTGAAGCTGGAGATCGTTCAGATCGAATCCGCCAGTATCCGCGAATGTATCAAATGCGGCGGATTCTGGTCAGGCATCGAAGCCTTTGAAGAGCTGTGTGCGAATAAGGAACAGCAGACCGCAATTCTCGGGCTTTTTTCCGACAGCACTGACCGCAGCGTAAAACCCGCGACAATCTCATACGTTCCCTGCCCCGACTGCAAAGAACTGATGAATCGCAGCAACTTCGCACGAACGTCGGGTGTGATCATTGACCTCTGCAAACAACACGGCGTCTGGTTCGACCGCGACGAGCTGCCCAAAATAATCGAATTTATAACCGGCGGCGGAATGCAGCGTGCACGCGAAAAGGAAAGGGTTTCACTCGAAGAAAAACGAAAAAAATTGCGCGACGATCAGCGTCGTCAAACGGTTCAGGATCAGCGATACGGACTGAAAACCACCTGGGAAAGCGAAACCGAATCGCCGGTGCGGAAGTTTGTGAATATGTTCTTTGACTGATCGTCCCCTACCTATAACTTTGAGCTAGAGAAAATAATCGGGCTCGATCTCCCATTCGAAGGCCTTAGGAAACGTACGAAATGTTTTTAATGAGCCAACCCTGAAGTTTCGCCAACTGGAAATTGGTTTAATCTTCTCATCGTAACTGCCAATCGTAGTTCGGATTCGTTTTGTAAGAAAATTATAGCTCCGCGTTTCAACTTCTCCAGAGTTTCTCATAGAGGAAGTCTTATCTGCGCCAATCAACCGAAATTGATCGCGTAGATACTTGAATGTATAGGTTCGGAGGGCCGTGTACCATGTGCCGGCGCTATACCATTCTTCAAACTCCAAGATAAGGACGCCCTTTCGTATCCGAACGGACTGTAACGGTTCACTCATCGACGGATTATCTCGGGGAATTATGAAAGAATTGCTCGACTCACCCAGACGAAATGCACCATCTTTTTCCTTGAAAATTATTAAAAGGATTCTTGGGTTAGTGTCGAAGAAATCGGTCATGTATTCGTCCTTATAGAGAAATCTTCGAAATTGGCCTTTGATAACCAGAACCGTATCGGATAAATTATCGCCATTTAGATCGCCAGCAGCCCGTGCAATGATTCTCCAGTTTCTTGGGACAAACTGTTCGATTTTCGCGGCACCACGATTGATACTTGGGAAATCAGACGCATTAGGAACGTTCCATTTCTGAGAAAATGCGACGTTCACCAAAAGCAAAACAAAAGTCGCCAATAGTAGGGTCTTCATAAACTTCACAAACTGCTAAAATCTCCTTAATGGTAACAGAGGTTAGCTTCAAATGACCCAAATATTGGACGAACGCTATAGCCGTCAAATCCTCTTCCCTGAAATCGGTAAAACCGGACAGGAAAAGCTCCTGAATTCCCGCGTACTGCTTCTAGGCTGCGGGGCGCTAGGTGCGTCGCATGCCGAGATGCTGGCACGTGCCGGTGTTGGCAGATTGCGGATCGTGGATCGAGACTTTGTCGAATTTACAAATCTTCAACGACAAACCCTTTACAAAGAATCCGACGCAGCCGACCGTCTGCCAAAAGCCGTCGCCGCGAAAGCGCGAATTGCCGAAGTAAACTCAGGCATCGATGTCGAATCTATTGTCGCCGATGTCAATCATTCAAACGTTGAATCTCTGATCAACGGCTGCGACCTTGTCATCGATGGCACAGATAATTTTCAGGTCCGCTACCTGCTCAATGATGCGTGCGTCAAAATCGGTAAGACGTGGATTTACGGCGCCGCCGTTTCCAGCTACGGGACGACGATGACGATAATTCCGGGCGAAACTCCGTGCCTGAGATGCATTTTCGAGGAAATGCCGGACGCCGGAAGCTCGCCGACATGCGACACGGCCGGTGTCATCATGCCGATCATCGCAAGCATTTCGGCGATACAGGTTGCGGAGGCAATAAAAATACTTGTTGGCGATCTCGATTCGCTCCATCGCTCGATCGTTCAGATCGACGTCTGGCAAAACGACTGGCGCAAGATAAAACTCGCCGCACCGAATCCCGACTGCAAAACCTGCGGCAAGCGGCTCTTCGAATTCCTCGACGCCGAATCCCAGGAATTCTCCGCCGTCCTCTGCGGCCGAAATGCGGTACAGATCGCGCCTCCGAAACCAACTGAACTCGATCTCGCGAGCTTTGCCGCAAATTTGTCGCACATATCGGGCGTCAAACAGAACGAATACCTTGTGCGTTTCACGAGCGGTGAGTATGAAATTACGGTGTTCCGCGATGCCCGTGCGATAATTAAAGGAGCGGATGATGTATCAATCGCGAGAAGTTTATACGCTCGGTATGTTGGAATTTAGCCTGTTAACCTAAGGTTGATAGTAATATGTCCGAACTGCCACGAAAAGTTGAATCGAAGGTGCGACATGAAATCCGGCAAACTGGTCCGATCAGCGGGATAAAGATGTTGCGTGAACTTACCGGCTGGGGACTAAAAGAGGCCAAAGATTGGGTTGATGGCTGCGGTACGAATTACCGACCGCCGAGCATGCCATGCCCTTATTGTGGGCGACGCCTCCGGTCTTTGCAGGCCAAGCAGTGTAGACGATGCTTTCGCGATTGGCACGATGAGGCAAATATCGTTTTCCTCGGAACAAATGATCCGTGGTCAAAAATTGAACAAGCTTGATGCGTTTTGCTTTAGAATCTCGCGTTAATTTGTTGAGGTAATTATGACTAACACGCCAAAAGTAGTGATAGTCGGCGGCGGCTTTGGAGGATTGTGGGCCGCAAAAGCATTGAAAAATGAGCCGGTCGATGTTGCTTTGATCGACCGCAAGAACCATCACACATTTCAGCCGCTTCTGTATCAGGTTGCGACAGCGGTGCTTAGCCCTGGAGAGATCGCATCACCTATACGCAGGATTCTTCACAACGCGAAAAACGTCGAGGTCATTCTCGGCGAAGCCGCCGGATTCGACAAGGAGAAACAGACCGTAAAGCTGTCTGATGGCCCCGAGGTTTCGTACGACTATCTAATCATCGCAGCCGGTGCCCGGCACGCTTATTTCGGACATGACGATTGGGAAACGTCCGCCCCGGGCCTGAAAACCATAGAAGACGCTCTCGAGATTCGCCGCCGAGTCCTGCTGGCTTTCGAGCTAGCCGAACGCGAGGCTTATTTGACGGGCAGC
>JANNGV010000432.1:0-3452 GCA_031404055.1 Chloracidobacterium sp. | reverse complement strand
GCCGAATAATCAATTCGATCCTCGTCGGCCCGAAGGCGACATTGTAATCAAGAAAGCGGTCGGCGTAGGCGGCCTGAACATTTTCGATGACGTTTTTAACATCCAGTATGGGCTCGATCAGGTTGCGCCGATAGATGGCGGCCCAAGCCCGCAGCTTGTCGTCGACGGCAAATGCGGACCAAAAACAATCGGGGCCATACGCGAATTTCAGAAAAAGCACTTCGGTTGGGCGGATGTGACGGCCGCATCGATCCAGGCAAGCAAACTCTTGCAAAGCTCAACGAAAAACGCAACCGGAACGTTTTCCCCACCATTCCGCTGAGCCTGAATACCGACGCTTTTCTCCTAGCCGGTATGCTCCAGCAGGTGCCGCACACCCGCGCATGTGTTCAGGCCGCGATGGATAATATCTCGGCTGCCATTGCCGTCGCGGACGCGCCTGCCGCCCCGGGCCGAGACGTCCAAATGCAGCTGCTCAACAAGCACTTTCGCATAGACAATTTCAAAGCGCGGACTCCGGTTCTGCAGCGAATGCATAAGAATTACAGTTTTATGCTCAAGGTTCTCGACCAGCCGAAGGATTTTATTACGCTCGACACTACAAATGCCGGCGAAAACATCAGCACCGTCGCATTTGCACGTCTTGGCGGCTTTCACACCCATCAGGGCAAAATCTTTCTGCGACGCGGCGTCCTTTTTGCGACCGGCATCCAGGACTTCGCCGCCTTTATTTTTGTCCATGAGCTGCGGCACTTCATCGATCAGGACGGAGCCAACGGCCATTTCGCAAAAGGATGGGTCACCGATCCGGGCATGCAGAAGTTGAAGGAAACCGAAACCGTGCTGAATTGCGATACCTTTGCCGGATTTGCACTGGAAGCAAAAAACGGCGAAATGGACCGCCCGCCGTGGGTCAAGTCCGATGTTTTCAGGTAATAGCCGGGATTAAGTCGATCGCCTTTGTGAGCTTTGCGTCTGCCGCTTCGTGCCCTTTGTGTTGGAAGGTTCTTCAACACAAATTGAACTCAACGTTTCGCCACTCGCGCCGTCCCACTGATGTCCAAACTGGGACGGCCTACGTGTTGCAATCACACAGCTTAACGCCAAAAATCGTTCCATCACTTAGATGACAAACCGTAAGTGGAACGATTCGCGATAAAGCCTGCTATTTCATCACTTACAGCCCTTAACCCGTATTTGACGCAACCGCTGACGCAGCCTCTAACATTCCAGGTAATTCAGCTTTCAAAGATCTCGAATCAATATATGAAGCATGACATTTTGTTGCATCTGTTGTCAAATTTCTTACAGATGCAACGCTAACCACGGTGAATTCAAGTAGTAGTGCAACCCATTCGGGAGCGTCGTTTATTTCCTGCCGCAAAATCATAGCACCGAATAGTTTACATGTTTCGTTCACCCACGCTTCTATCTTCACGTGCGAAATTGGGTTTTTGATCGAGACGATTACGTCTTAAGCCGATTGCGCCGCAACTGTTCTAACTCCGCTTTTAGGGATTGCCAATACTCTCTATCGGCTTCTCGCTGTTCGCTTTCTTCCAGCATAAGCGCTTTTGCTAGGAGAACTTCGTCACCGGCTGAAGCAAACTTCAATAGTGGTCGAAAAGCCTCAACAGTCCTAGCGAAACCTGGGTGTGCTGTAGCGGTCTCGACCAAAAGTTCAGGAGTGCGCAATTCGAGCAGCCAAAAATCGATCTGCTCGCGCGTCGGCTGATCTCGACCGGCAAAATAGTCAGCCTCGAGAAGACGGCGGATCATGGGCCAGTCTTTGTCTCGCTGTGTCTTTTTTGCCTTCACCAGATCCGGCAAGGACAATAACTGATACTCCGCTCCATCGTCCGACGCGATTGTATTGCGTCGCTCCCAGAGCTTCTCAAAGTCGTCGACACCGCGCAACTTCGTCATAACATCCACCCTCAGGCCCGCTGCTTCAGGCGTCGCGCAACGAAAATGGATCGCGTGTCCGCGCTCAAGATATTCCAGCGAAAACGGAGGAACGGCAATAACCTCGGCATCCAATTCGTCGAGGCACGCTTTTAGTTGAATTAGATTTTCTTCACTCGCGAGGATCGCGAAATCGATGTCGCGGCTAAACTCGGCGCCGCCGTACAAGATGCACGCCTGACCGCCCATCAATAGGGCGCGAACCTGGTGCCGCTCGATCGAAGAAAGGACTTTGCGTATCGGGCTCAGGATCAAGCGAGCCTCCTAATGAAAGGTAAGTTTCCCACAGTTTTGTCGATTGCCGAAAACGTTCCATCGGCGTCAGCGAGTACCACTCGGCCAACTCTTCACCTACAAGTTCTTCGGCAGATATCTTCGCCATCGGTACAGAATATTAGCACTTTTATCTCCGTCAAGAGTAACGAACTTGATACATTAGTTTGTCTTCGATTTCTTCAACCCGATCCCTTTGCCACAATTCCAAGACATCCTTACAGAGTCCAATTGCGGCAACAACCGTAAATTGTTAAGTTTTATGATATGAAAAATCAGTTCCATTTTTTGATGGGCGCGTTTGTTTTGTGTGCGGCGGTTTCGGGTTTCGGGCAATGGACGAATCGCTATCCGAAATTGGCGAATGTTGCGCATCACGTTTATCTCGAAGGATTTAACTTGCCGACGATGAATGTCGGAGCAACCGACCCAGCGGTTTCGCCTGATAACGCTCGGCTGGCTTTTGCGGTTCGCGGTTGGATTTGGGTGATGGATTTGAACTCGCGGGAAGCAAAGCGTTTGACGAAAACGAGTGCGGTTGACGCACGTCCGGCTTGGTCGCCCGATGGGAAACAGATTGCGTTTGTGCGTGATAATTCGCGGGATACGAGCACCGTTTTGCTTGATTTGGCAAGCGGCAGAGAAAGAGTTTTGATTGATTCGCCAGCGATTGACCTTGACCCGTGTTTTTCGCCCGACGGAAAGATCGTTTATTACAGTTCGGCGGAAGCAGGCGATTTGGATTTGTGGCAGATTGAATTGGCGACAGGCACGAAAAAGCGTCTGACGACCGAGCGCGGGCAAGAAATGATGCCGCAGCCTTTTCCAGATAATTCGGGCGTTTTTTACTTAGCAAAGGTTTCGGGTAGTTCGGATACGATTCAGATTTTGAAATTTAACGATAGCGCGAAGAAAGTCGTGCGCGATGAAGGAATCGCTTCGCAAATGCGTCCTGCACTCTTGGCTAATTCATCAATCAACTTATCCAAGTAACGAATTTGTTGCATTAGTTTGTCTTCGATTTCTTCGACCCGATACCCGCAAATAACACCTGTAATTTTTGAAACTTGTCGGTTGATGTTTGGTGCTTGGGCGAAAAAAGTTGAATAATCGGTTTTATTGTCGGCTGCAATGGAAAGTTTTGCTTTATGAATTGCCGTCTGCTTTAGCGGATGGAACTGTAATTGCAATAATTACAGGCTTTAGCCGAAATA
>JANNGV010000431.1:0-3490 GCA_031404055.1 Chloracidobacterium sp. | reverse complement strand
GCTCGTTTCATCGTCCGCCTTATTCGTCGCCACTATGACCTTTCCGGCCTCGATCACCTTCTCGAGCTGCGATCTGAGCGATCCCGAATTGTCGATGACGAGCGCGTAATTTGTTGGAACCTCGGATTTTGAGAAAAACTCGATCTGCTGGGGAACGCTATCTTCGAATATTTTGAAATCGTTTTGCAGTAGCCCGTTGATAGGACGGCTGTTGCGATCTATAACCCGCACATTGAGGTTAACAAGCTCCGTACCGATCGTGATAACCTCGTCCTCTTCCTTAATTGTGGGCGGAGTAGGCACGGCCTTCGCTGGCGTCGGCGTTGCCGTCCTTACCGGTTTGGGTGTCGTTTGAGCGGACGCGAGGTTGGATCCGATGAAAAAAGAGATCGATCCAAGTGCAAGGATCGCCGCAAAAAATAGGAGTGAAGGTCGTTTCATATTAGTCGAAAGATCGTCTATTTGTAGCTCGAAGCCGGCGTTGCATAATAGCCTTCGCGGCCACGGACAGTTAGACGCGGCAAACCTCTCGGGGGTTTGACCTTAACTTTCACTTTACGCCATTTGCCGTCGGGAGAAAAATTTGTGGGCGTATAGCCGATAGAGTACTGATGGCGAAGCTCCAGCGCGATGCGCTCAAAGATCTCGTCCATTTCAATGTCGCTGGATGGATAAAACGCCTTTCCGCCCGTGACTGACGTGAGTTCGTCAAGAAAAGCCTGTCCCTGCATTCCAAGAGCGCTTCCGGAATCGCCTCCGTCTATTATCCCGACCGCATACGATACCACGTCGGATTCCTTCATCAATCGCCGTACCTCGCCAAAATTGTAGCGGGAAGCGTTGTCCTGGCCGTCGCTGATGATCAGCAGGGCCTTTTTCTGATGGCTTCCGCGCGTCACTCGCTCGATCCCAAGATACACGGCGTCGTAAAGGGCCGTGTTCTGTTTTGGATTGACCAGCGTCAGTTTTTCAAGCACCGCGTCACCATTTCGTGTACGGTCCATCAAAAGCTGTGCCCTATTGTTAAACGCTATCAGAAAATATTCGTCCGACGGATGACTTGAGCCAATAAAGCGTTTCAGAGCGTTGCGGGCCTTATTGATCTTGTCACCGCTCATCGAACCCGACACATCGAAAATGATTCCCACGGAAACCGGAGCATCCGTATCGCTGAAATACGTTATTTCCTGTTCTTGGTTACTATCGAAAACCGTAAAAGCACTTTTCGTCAGGCCTGAAACGTAGCGTCCGTAAAGATCTGTAACGGTCAAGGTTAGCGTGACAAGATCGGTCTTGATGGTAATAGGCTTGGTCGGATCGGGATCGTCAGGAGGCGTCGGTTCGGTTTGCTGTGCAGCGAGTCCGGCACTGCAAAAAAGCATGAACAAAGACGCGAAAACAAGCCGATGCAGCTTACCGCATAGGCTCGAAAACTCTAAACCCGCAACAGCCATAGATTTCTCCAGTGGAACCCCTTTATTTTAGGCGACCGACACAACATTTCGCAAGATATATTTTCGATGTCTTATTGATGAAAATGGTTGTTTGCGGCAAAACAATTAGTTATGATGATATTTGGCTGCAACCTTTCGCGTTTGATGGCGTGTTATCATAGTAAATAGCAGCAGGATTCTTTCCTGATACCTCAATCCTGAAGTAAAAATTGATGTCTGAATATATCTGTCGTTTAGGAACGCCGTCGGGCGATGTCATAACGAGAATAGTTGAAGCGGGCGCGGCGGACGACGCGAAGTTTCAACTCGAAAAAGAAGGTTTCAAAGTTTTCGCGGTATCGACTGCCGGCGGCGGTCTTTCATCTGTGTTCTCGTTTGGCGGAGCGAACAAGAAGGGCCGCATCAAGCAGGCCGATTTTCTTTTGTTCAACCAGCAATTGTCGGCACTGCTTAGGGCCGGTATCCCGGTCCTGCAATCCATAAATCTATTAAAGACCCGCTCCGGCTCGGCAAACCTTCGCGAGGTGCTCGTCGACGTTGAAGACAAGATCAAAAGCGGCATCCCACTTTCGCAAGCTTTCGAAAGCCAGGGAATGTTCCCGAAAATATATACGGCGTCGATTCTATCGGGTGAGCAGAGCGGTGCGTTGGACGACGTTTTGCTCCGTTTCGTCGAGTATCTTAAACGCAGTGTCGGCGTGTCACGAAAGCTTCGCGGAGCGCTGGCGTATCCGGCTTTTCTGCTTCTCGCATCCGGCTTCATGGTTGCGTTCCTGACGCTGTATATCGTCCCGCGAATGTCGGATCTTTTTCAGAGTCTGAGTGCAAATCGCGGGTTGCCAACGGTTACGGTGGTCGTATTGGCGCTGTCCAGCGGTGTCGCTAATAATATATGGTGGCTGGCTCCGTTGATCGTAATAATCGGTGCAGGCCTGTTTTTCTGGCTTCGGACCGAAGGCGGAAAGCTTATGCTTCACAGGCTTTTGCTTCGCCTTCCTGTTGCCGGCCAGTTGATCCGCAATATGGCGACATCGCAGCTCGCACGGTCGCTGTCAACGCTTTTGTCAGGCGGTATCACCGTGCCCGATTCGTGGGAGATAGCATCGCAGGCATTGAACAATGTCGAGCTTCGACATCGCAGCCAGGCCGTTTCGCCGATGATCCGAGAAGGCCGCGGCTTTACCGAGGCTTTGGAAAATGCAAATTGGCTTCCGGAACTGGCCCTTGACATGATAGGTATCGGCGAAAAATCCGGCAGCTTGCGCGAGATGCTCGATGAGGTCGCGGCGTTTTACGATGCCGAGGCCGAAGTACGCCTTGAACAGTTAACTACTTTGCTCGAACCGTTAATTTTAGTATTCATGGCGGGAATCGTAGTCGTGATCCTGCTCGCCATCTACTTGCCGATCATCCAAACTATATCGGCCGGACCCGGCGGCTCCCGTAAATAGATTAGAATTTAATAATGAGCGATCAAACAAACGTTGCAACCGTAAATACCTCGTCTCCGAAGATCGAGCTATCGGATTTTCTGGAGAACGAGCCACCCGAAGTGGTCGAGGCGAAGCAATTAGCGCACCGATACCGTCTGCCGTACATTGATCTGCTGCCCACTGATCAGCCCTCGCCGATAGACTATGAGGAGCTCGCGAAAATTCCGGTTGAAATGATGCTCAAGAGCCATTTCGTGCCTCTTAAACGCGAAGGGCGTGATCTGCACGCGGCAATGGCCGACCCGACCAACCTCGAGCGTCTCGACGAACTCGAGAACGCACTGAACGTCCGCATCGTTCCTTATATAGCGACGCAGGGAGCGATCGATGTCGTGCTAAAAAAAGGCGACGCAACGCAGCGCGTGCTGCAGGAAGCGGCTTCGGGCTTTAAGATCTCGCTGGTCAAGGAAACCGAGCAAGGCGAAGAGGTTCTCGACCTGGACAGGCTGGCGTCGGATTCCGACATGTCGCCGACTGTCGGGAGCCTTCCGCCCCAGATCGGAGTCAAAGAGGCACTGGGCAAACTCGATCTCCTTGTGTGCC
>JANNGV010000430.1:0-5453 GCA_031404055.1 Chloracidobacterium sp. | reverse complement strand
GCTTCAGCTCTTCACCCAGCATTAGCCTGATGCGGCCCAGCACGTCGTGGTGGATCTGGATGAAAGGGAACGCTGTTTGAACAGAGCCGATTCAACAGGGCACGGCTAATTCACCCCGCTGATTCGTACGAAGCGCGCTTTGCCGCTCCCGAAGATGTCATCCTCAAGAAGATGGAGCAGAACAAGGAATGCCAGATGACCATGAAAGCCCAAAAGTAATAGAAAAATCGCCGTAAAATGCGATCCCGCGAGAGGTGGCTAGGAAGACCAATAACTTTAAAATGACCCGATGAAGGAGATCTGATAATTACTTAGAATACTTAGAATAGGAGAAAAAAATGTACATGAAAGAACGTGTTTCGACCACGGTTGAGAGAAAGGTTCGAGACCATTTCCACGACGATGCGGCGAGATTTGACGCAATTTACGACGTTGAGAAAGGGGTGGTCGCGCGGTTTATCGACAACTACTGGCGGGGTGTGGTGCAAAAGCGCCTCGAACTGAATGTTGAAAAACTTAAGCCTATGGAGGGTAAAAAGATCCTCGATGTTGGTTGTGGCTCAGGTCGCTTTTGTATAGCGTTTGCTCACAACGGAGCTGAAAAGGTGATCGGAGTCGACTTCGCCCGCGCCATGATCGAAATCGCGGACGAACTTGCACTGAAAAATGGAGTTGCGGAGCAGTGCGAGTTTCGGGTTGGTGCATTTCCAGATGCGGTTTCCATGGACGAGGGGCCCTTCGACGCCTGCACCGGCAATGGGTTTTTCGACTACGTAGAAGAACCTGTACCCATCATCACGCGAATGCGTGAACTGACGAACGGGAAATTGATCTTAAGCTTTCCAAAGGCCTTAGAATGGCGGGTGCCGCTCCGTCGCTTTCGGTTTTGGCGAAAGGGTACGCCTTTATTTCTCTATCGCGAGGCCCAAGTACATGACATTCTAGCTCGCTCCGGAGTAATAGAATATGAAGTCATCCATCTTGATCGTGACTATCTGGTGGTAGCAAATGTTTGATGATCTTAAAGACTGTCTCTGGCTCGGCTGCTCGGATATACCGGGAGCGGGGGATGGGGCGATTTCACCCTTGTTTAATATTCTGTATCACGACAACATCGCCAACCTCGTTGCCTTGAGCGATATCAATTGTCTTTCGGCGATGCAGTATGCAGTCGATCTTTGCCGCGTGGAAACCATCGTCATCCGTGGCCATTACGGTTGTCGCGGCGTGGCAACTGCCGTCGCGGAGCGTCATTTTGATTTTTTGAGCAATTGGCTAAATCCAGTCGTCCGGTCAGCAGATAAATACAAATTTCTACTCGACGGTATCGCGGACACATCTGACCGCCTCGACGCTCTCTGCGAGTTAAATGTCATCGAACAAGTTGCCGCCGCCTCCCGCACAACGGTGGTTCGGGAAGCCTGGGAAAGCGGACAAATTCTGTCTGTACGTGGACTGATTCTCGACGGGAATAATGGGTTCCTCGAAGACTTTCAATTGAGCATGAGCAAAATCGAATCGCCAATGGCTGATTACACGGCAGCGATTGTATCTTGGGCGCAACGTTGGAATAATTCACCTAGAGATTGAGAACGAATATCCTAGGAAAGAGGGGTGTTTATTGGTCGGGACGGCGAGATTTGAACTCACGACCTCTCGCACCCCAAGCGATTTTGGTAGGTTTGTATAATTTGTCAAATCTGCTCAAAACTTCTTAGAATCAACAACTTAACCGGCATCTCGATTCACCACTAATAAGCCGTGATCAGCAACGCTGCAACCAACCTGCAACCAACTTTCACCTACTGCCTTTCGCACATCTCACCTTGAAAACATCTTAAGTCACGTAAATCATAATTTAAGGAATCGATCTAATCAATGCCAACCGCAAATTTTTCTCCACTCCTGCAAAACGGGAATCCGAACGATTTATTCCGAGACGCGATTTACGAATTTGATAACTTCTTTTTAAACCATTGGTTTGTTCCTAGACCATCTATTTCCCGAAAATGAACGATTCTCGGACGACATCAACAAGCCGGCTTTCTGTTCATACGAATATCGGTCGAGTCACTGTTGAACGAACTGTTAGATCCCCAGTTGCCGGGCCAATAGCAACCATACAAAGTTTCTTTGAAACCGTTTAACGTCGTTCCAACAAATGGGTCAATGAGCCTACTTGTTCTTGATGCATCATAATCAACTCCGCCCATTTGTGTTCGCGCAATTCGTCTATTTTTTCGTTAAGGCCTCAAATCTCGAGCTCTGCTTTTCAAATTCACGTCGTAACCATGTGCCGCATCGAGCCGATCTCCCACGGCAATACGATTCTTCGTCATAAGAATTATCGACGCCTGGACGGAAGCGAACGTGGAAAGTGGAATCAACGAAGCCATTGATCGATAACACAAAGACCAGTAGCAAGACAACCGAGTAAATAATTTGGTAATTGAGGTTCTCCCGCCGTCTAAGGCAAGTAGCATTTAGGAATTTCGGTTGGCAACCGGTACTACATCGTTGCAAACATTCCAATCGCTGCTGCACTCATAATCGCTGCGGTCGCCCAGCCTAGGTAACGGACGGGACGTGAGCTAACGCTATCGCCCATTATTTTGGGATTGCTTGTTAGCAACACTACTAATACGACAAGCGGAGGAGCGAGGACGCCGTTAAGGACTGCCGAGTAGAACAGCATCTTTACCGCATTGAAGCCAACGTAATCAAGGGCGAGACCGAGGAGCATTGCAGCGGTAACGACGCTGTAAAATTTAACAGAAAGCTTTGGACGGTCTTCCAAAGTTCCCCGCCAGCCCTTGGCTTCGGAAACTGCGTAGGCGGCCGAACCGGCTAATACTGGCACGGCCAAGAAGCCGGTTCCGATAATGCCGAGCGTAAAAAGCAAATATGCTCCGTTTCCGGCAAGGGGGCGAAGGGCCTCGGCCGCATCCTGCGCGGTTTCGATGTTCGTTTGACCACTGGCGTGTAGGGTTGCGGCCGTAGTCAGGATAATGAAATACATCACGGTGTTTGCGAAAAACATCCCTGTAAAAACATCTGTCCGAGCAGCTCGCAGCTCATCGCTTGTTGCACCTTTGCGTTCTTCAACAGTGGCTTTTCCATCAGCTCTTTCTTCTTCGACCTCCTGCGATGCTTGCCAGAAGAACAGATATGGCGAAATTGTTGTGCCGAGTATGGCGACAAAGGTCGCAAGAAATTCACTCGACCACACAACCCGCGGTACAAATGTGGCTTTTAGAACCTCAGACCAGTCGGGTTGGGCCAGAAAAGCGGCGATCACATAGGCAAACAATACGAGGGTCAACCATTTGAATACGCGGGCAATATGGCGGTAGGAAGAGAAAAAAAGCAGAGCGATTATCAGCCCCGCAAAAATCGGCGTCCAGTAATATGATTGGATGCCGGTCATCATTTCCATCGCCTCGGCCATTCCGCCGAGATCCGCACCGATGTTGAAAACATTAGCGACGATCAAAAGCGAGCAAGCTCCCCATAGAACCCATCGCGGATAAGATTGTCGTACGACTCCGGCCAGTCCTCTTCCAGTAACCAACCCCAATCGGGCGCACATCAGCTGAACGGACGCCATCAGCGGGAAAGCAAAGGGTGCCATCCAGAGCGGCAGATAGCCGAAAGATGCTCCCGCCACCGAATATGTTGAGATTCCCGAAGGATCGTCGTCTGCAGCGCCGGTAATCAAGCCCGGGCCCAAATTGGCGAAGAATCCGCGAACGGGCTTACGGTCTCCGGGTCCTTCCTTAGACGAGTCGACTTTGTTCATACAGTTAGGCTCGCGATTGTTTTACCGGGAGGTTACTAGCTAAAAAACCATAAAACCATTCGGGTCAAGAGACTTTCTAATTTAGTATTTCTTCCATATGTCTTCCCTCACACAGTCGTCCCCAATAATCTGCCAACCGCAGCTGTGATTCCCATTGCGAGTGCCCCCAGAAAAGCACTCTGATAGCACCTTTGACGACCGATGCTCCCCCGGCGTACGCCGCAGTACCGCCGAGCATTACCAAAGTAACGAGAGCCGTTACAGACACGACAATAATGATCCAGCCTAATGGCGCCAGCAAGGCAGCAATGATCGGAATGGCAGCACCTACGGCAAAAAATATTGCGGATGCGAAGGCAGCTTGGATTGGGCGCGCCCGCAAAGTTTCCGTGATCCCAAGTTCATCGCGAGTGTGAGCTCCGAGAGCGTCACCCGACATGAGTTTTTCGGCAACGAGTCCGGCGAGCGGGCGGTCTAAACCCCGGCTCACGTAAATGTCAGTTAGTTCCGCCGACTCTACTTCGGGCTGAACCTCAAGTTCACGGAGCTCTCTTTCGATATCAGCGTTTTCAGTATCCGCTTGGGATTGAACGGATACATATTCGCCCGCCGCCATCGACATTGTTCCGGCCACTATAGCCGCAATACCAGTCAGGAGAATACAGCTCTGGGGTGCTCCGGCAGCAGCGACGCCGACGAGAAGACTCGCGACCGAAATAGTCCCGTCATTCGCTCCAAGCACCGCAGCTCGAAGCCAACCAATTCGGGCTCCACTGTGAAACTCAATATGTGAATGCATAAGTGTAATCCAATCCCTACCACACAAAGTTATGGGGAGTTTAGAATTTCTCCGGCTTATCGTATTCGATTTGTTTTACATTGAACTTGGCATAGCTGAATTCGGCTTTTTCCAGTTTCCAAATTACCTCAACTTTAGTCGGAATGGTTATGCCGTTTATTACCTCATAGTCAGCCATCCTGCCGAGCCATGTTTCCTTGTTCTCGCCGTCCATGAATCGTCTGGTTTCTATCTGGGTTATCTCTCCAGTTTCATTAAAAGTTACAAGAAAGGATGTCGAGACCTCTTTGTAGTTGAACGCAAGTCTCGCGGTCGATGAGTCGATCGCCGACCATTCAATCCTCTCGCTTGGCAGTAGGTTGGTCGGGAACCACACGCCTTCCACGACCCATCGCTGAAGTTCACCTTCGTTAAAGGTTGCGCCGTGTCCATCTACTACAGTAAATAGCGATAAAATCGTGACGACGAGCCGCCCTTTGTCGGAAAGATACATGTCGCGGGCTGTGCCGCCAAAGATATTGCCCTTCCAGACAAACCCCGGCTTTTCAGTCGTGAAATATTGCTCGCCTTCGATATTCGCCCAGGCTTTGTCCAAGCCTGTTTTGAACTGACCGTCGTGTTTCAGGCGAATGTAGCTGATGTAGGGCTGTCCATCTTTGAGAACGTGCCTGAAATAGCGTTGTACCGGTTCGGGCAGAAGCTCTATTTCCTCGTACTTGAACGTTCGGTCGGAGATACTTTTCGATTGCGAGAACAATTCTTTTACCTCGCTATCGAATCGAGAATTCAGAACTACATTTCCGATAATTAGGATCAAGGCAACCGTTCCGATAATAGAAAGCGTAATGATGACTA
>JANNGV010000429.1:0-2865 GCA_031404055.1 Chloracidobacterium sp. | reverse complement strand
CAGCGCTGGATCGTATGAATTCATCGGTCCCGGACTCCTTCTTTATGTCGTCCAGCCCTTTTATCATTTCAAAATCGGCTTCAGTGAGGTAAAGCTTGGCCACGCGGCTGAATTGTATTTCCTTCATCAGCCCTAATTCATAGGTCGAAGGCTTTCCGGTTCTAATGTGGTAGGTTCCTGGCTCCGCACAACACGCGCATGCAAGAACAAAGTTAGGGAGCGACAAAAGATACACTGCTAATGACAACACCGAAATTGTGGTTCTACGAAACATGGCTGATTCCTCCTTTCGAAAATTTAACGACCCGTATTAAAGCAGTCTTCTTCGTGTTCTTTGTGAAAAAGCTTTGTGTTCTCTGAGTTTAAAAGAACTATTTGACACAAAGGGCACGAAGAGAGAACGCGAAGGACACCGAGAAGGGTAAAAACTATCGTTTTCTCTGACAGCGCTTACAGAAATAGGTTGATCGGCCGGCCTGTCTGATGCGGCAAATTGGGATATAGCAGACGACGCACGCCTTTCCTTCGCGATCGTAGACGCGCCACACGGATTCCGATCCCGAACCATAAATACTGCCGCCAATATTCGTTTCGTCGATTTTGAGCGTAGCTCCGACGGCAACGGCTTCATCCAGAACTTCGCGTATCTTTGCGTGGAGAAGAGATGATTTTGCGCGAGATACGGAATTCGCGGCTTGCTTAGGGTTCAGTTTCGCTAAAAACATAACCTCGGCGGCATAAATATTTCCAAGCCCGCTCACCTCTGTCTGGTCGATCAAAAACTCTTTCAAGCTCCGTTTCGAAGTGCGCAGATGCTTGATTAGATAGGCCGGAGAAAACTCTTCAGAGAACGGATCGGGAGCCAATTTCGCAATAGATTCCGTTTCATTCAAACGTGAAGTTTCGACGATCTTCATCAACCCAAAATGCCGTTGGTCGTCAAATACAAGCCGCGTATCTCCATCAAAGTAAAAGATCGCGTGTGTAAACTTTGGGTTCTCCGATTCCATAGCCAAGTGCAGGAAACGTCCGCTCATCCGGAGATGTGTGACCAGCGTCAGGCCGTTGTCCAAGTTGAACAGTACATGTTTTCCGCGTCGGTGAACGAAATTGATCGTGCAATTGCTTAACCGCGACGCGAAATCGGCCGGCGAGCAGTCAGGCATAAGCCGTTGCCGCAATAGTTCGGAGGCGACGATCTTTTTTCCGTTAACTACTGTGTTAAGGGATCTTGTGACAAGTTCGACCTCAGGCAATTCCGGCATAAAATAAGCACATCTTTACGTTTGCGAATAGTCGGGCAATGACGTTTTGTCGCCTAAGACGGCGCCGTCGTTGACTATGACATTTCGTCCGATATGACAGCTTCGCCCGATCACGGCGTTCCTGATCTCCGCCGAGCCAGACACCCGCGTATGCGCCCATATAACGGAATTCTCGACAATCGCCTTTTCTTCGACGTGCACACCCGGACCTATCGCCGAGTTTACAATCCGTGCATTCGGTTTGATAACGCAGCCTTCACCTATGACGGATGTTTTGTCGACAAACGCCGCCGTGGCAATATCCGAGACGGCGGACCGGTCGATCTCAAATCCATTAATCAGTCCGCCGAAAAAGTCATGGTGTGCTTCGAGATAGCTTTTTGGGTTTCCGAGATCACGCCAATAATTTTCAGTCAAAACATACGCAAAAAATTGCTTCTGCTTTTCCAATATTTTTGGAAAAACGTGGTACTCAAACGAGGAGTTCTCGTTTTTTGGTATGAGGTCTAGAATCGACGGTTCAAGAACGTAAATGCCCGCGTTGATGGTATTTGTGTTTAATTTAGCAATGTCTTCAGGTTTTGGTTTTTCAAGAAACCGGAGAATGCGCCGTTCGGCATCTGTTTCAACCAATCCGTAAGCCGAAGGGTCTTCAACCGGCATCAAAGCAAGTGTTGCGTCCGAATTCTTTTCCCGGTGAAAAGCGATGACGGCGGAAATATCAACGTCAGTCAGAATATCGCCATTAAACACAACAGTCGTTTCACGTATTGAGTCAGCCGCGAATTTGTACGCTCCGCCTGTTCCCATCGGATTCGGTTCTGTTACATAAGTCAATTTTACGCCGTATTCCGAGCCATCGCCCAAAACATCCTCGATCTTATCGGGCTGATAACTGAGCGACAGGACAATTTCAGTAATTCCGGCCTTTGCCAGTATCTCAATTTGATAAAGGAGAAAGGGCCGGTTTAAGACGGGCACGATCGGTTTTGGAGTGTAAACCGTTAGCGGGCGAAGCCGCGTTCCCTTGCCGCCCGCCAAAATAAGTGCTTGCATAATGTTCTTAAATGAGCAAAAAGGCCAAAAATACAGACTAGGGAATTAACTTCGAAAAATCAAAACGTGAATTGTGCGCGAAGAGGCAATCAACATTGACTAATTATAGCTAAACTTGTTGACTTTTTTTGTTCTTTAGTGCTAAATTAACCTTGCAGGTTCCACTAATATTCGCCTGTACTCTCTCCGACACAAGTTAAAGATGCACGAGCCCGTCTTTTTATAGCTGCAATCCCCAGAGGCAATAAATTACGATGACTTTCGATAAAACAAAGGCAATGCGGAATGCCGAAAAGTACCTGTCTCAAGGTAAGATTCGGTCCGCTATCGGTGAATACGAGCAGGTTATAAAGCATGACTCACGAGACTTCGGCACGATAAACATGCTG
Source organism: Chloracidobacterium sp. (assembly GCA_031404055.1). Classification (GTDB taxonomy): domain Bacteria; phylum Acidobacteriota; class Blastocatellia; order Pyrinomonadales; family Pyrinomonadaceae; genus OLB17. Next base: position 155 of record JANNGV010000429.1, on the reverse strand, counting down.
GGCGACCTGTACACGAAAAGCACGGATATAAAGGCCGCGGTCAAATGCTACACGTCGGTTGCCGATCATTACGGCAAGCAGGGTTTTGCGCAAAAAGCCATCGCGGTTTATAACAAAATCTCAAAACTCGAACCCCAATCGATCGAAGTTTCGCA
>JANNGV010000428.1:0-7635 GCA_031404055.1 Chloracidobacterium sp. | reverse complement strand
TACATCAACGAGACCACGCGGCACGCGAACATAGTTTTGCCGCCCGCGACCAATCTGGAAAGCTCGCACTACGACGTTATTTTCAACACCTTTGCCGTTCGGAATACAACGAAATATTCGGAACCGCTGTTCGCGAAAAGTGAAAACGCCAGGTATGACTGGGAGATATTTCAGGAACTCGTTCACCGTTTGCAGGGCAAAGATGAAAATTTTACGCCCGAAAAGCCAGAAGTTAAACTTGCCCTGGCTTTGGCGTTCGGCAAATACCAGCTTTCTCTCGAGAAGCTAAAAGAAACTCCGCACGGCGTCGATTTGGGTGAACTACAGCCGTGCCTACCCGAACGGCTATTGACCGCGGAGAAACGCATCAACCTCGCGCCCGAGATTATTGTTAAAGATCTTGACCGATTGAAAAGGGAAGCAGAGGTTACGGTAGATAATGAGTTTCCGTTCAGCCTGATCGGCCGGCGGCACCTGCGCGATTGCAATTCGTGGATGCACAACTACGAACGGCTGGTGAAGGGCAAAAATCGATGCACAGTGATGGTAAATTCTAAGGACGCGGAGAGTTCATCGTTGAAAGACGGACAAACGGTTCGCGTTGTGTCTCGTGTCGGGGCGGTCGAGCTGCCTCTTGAGGTCACTGAAAATATCGCCCAAGGTGTCGTTTCGATCCCGCATGGTTACGGACACGGCCGAAAGGGCGTGGACCTTGACGTAGCCGCAAATCACGCCGGCGTTTCGATCAACGATCTGACAGATGAAACCTTGATAGATGAGTTAACCGGAAACGCCGCTTTTAGCAGCGTCAAGGTCAGAATCGATGGCTAAAAGTTTTTACCAAATCGACGGCACGGCACCTTCGTCAAACTCGACCGATTCGCCGTTCGGCAAAATGTGAACGATCCGCGAAACGCCTTTTGAGCGGAGCATCGGTGAGAGCATACCCACCCGATGACAATTTGCCCGCGGAATTTTGTGATCTGATAAAGGCTTCGATTCGGAGCACATCATCACCGTCCGAAGGTCAGAGGCGATCTCGATTATCCGGTCGATGCCTCGGGCCAGGTCTTCAGGGACCGGCTTCAACTTTCCACCGGTTTCGGGCAAATGCTCGTAACCGATGCCGTTATCCTTTAGCAGCTCCCGTAACACCAACCCATTAAATTGCGGCCACCGCGACCGAGCAAACGCCCGCACATCGCAGACGAATTCGACCTCGTGCAGTTTCAGCAACTCCAGAAAATATGCAAACGGATGGCGTCCGTGGCCGATGGTGTAAATAGCCATAAGTAGTTTGGAAGATTCGGGTCATACCTATACCGCGTGAAGTAACCTAGATCTTCTTCAGAGTTTCACGCAGATGATTTTCCATCGCCGTTTGACCCATTTCGATCCACAGCTTGAGAGCAGATCGGTATGCCTTAGTTCGCTTTCTCGTGAATTCGGACAAAAGCCATGCGGCGGCCGCAAACGTCGGCTCCGACGCTGACGACTTTCGACGCGGTTTTCTAAGGAAATTGCTAAACTGGGCCGTCCAGACATCACAATCGTGAACATCGCCCAGGAATGACTGCATCTTGCCTATTTCCGCTGCGAATGGCGAAAGAACATCACCTCGGACTTCAACAAATAGCTCGATGGCATAGCGCAGGTGTTTGCCGGCTATGCGTAGTCTGTGAAGCGGTTTTGTCGCAAGCGGGTCGTAAAGAGCGTCCGCGAGCGAAACGAAATCGTCCAGGCGGTTGGTAATTATCTCGCGGCTCGCGTCTGTGATGCTTCCAGTCCCGAAAAGATATCGTTGGCGGAGGGAGGAACCGAGTGCGGCGTCGAATTTCGATATAAGCTCCGCTACAGCATCATTCGTTAGCCGCGCCTGAAGTTTTATGAAAGCAAAAACACGACGTTCGTGGTATCCCTCCAGAATTCTGGAAATGCCTTCGCGGACGGCATCATTGTTGGCTTCTTTTTTCAGAGCGTCCAGGGCCTCGATCTCGACATCGGCATCGCGGACGCTTCCAAGATTGTCGGCGAATGCTTTCAACTCTTTGCGAACGCCTTTCAGAGGAAATTTATCGGCAATTTCGGCAAAATCGCGAATAATACTCCGCAGCCGCCTAATCGCGACACGCATATCGTGTACTCCTTCGATCTGGCCAGGATCAAGAGCGGCTTCCCGATGTTTCAATACTTCGCCAAAACGAATGCGAAGCAGTTCCCCGAGCCACGCTTGAGGATCTTCGTGTGTATCGATGGTAATAGTTTGCTGTGCCTTCGCCATTACGCGGCATTGTAACAAAGTTGTTACAAAATGATGTTACAAGCGTAGGTTTCTAATTTCATCAACGGATCGGGGGTTTTCCAGGGCTGAAAGATCGCCGGGGTCTTCGCCTAGGTAGGCGGAGCGGATGACGCGGCGCATTACTTTGGCGTTGCGGGTTTTTGGCAATGCCGAGACGAAATGGATCTTTGACGGTGCGAGAGGCTTGCCCATGTCCTTTGAAACAAGGGCTTTCAGCTCTTTTTCGAGTGATGAGTGATGAGTGATGAGTGATGAGTCGGCGGTTGATTCATTATTCTGCGTTCTGCATTCCGCACTTAGTACTACAAATGCGACCATCGCCGTTCCTTTCACTTCGTCAGGCACGCCGATGACGGCGGCTTCGGTGACTAGCGGATGGGCGACGAGGAGGCTTTCGACCTCGGCTGGACCGACGCGTTTGCCGGCGACCTTCAAAGTGTCATCTGAGCGTCCGAGGATAAACCAATGGCCGTCCTTATCGCGCATCGCCCAGTCGCCGTGGACCCAGATGTTTTTGAAACGCCGCCAATAGGTTTCGAGATAGCGTTCCTTTTCCAGCCAGAAGCCGCGGGCCATACCGATCCAGGGTTGTTTGATGACGAGCTCGCCGACCTCGTTCGGGCCAACCGGTTTGCCGTTTTCGTCGAGGATATCAACATCCATTCCGGGACACGGCGCAGGGAATGAGCAAGGCTTTTGCGGCAGCAGCGGGTTACCCATCAGAATGCCGCCCGAGATCTCGGTGCCGCCGGAGTAATTGATGATCGGCAGTTTAGAATTGCCAACCTTTTCGAACAGCCACCACCAAGGCGCGGGATTCCACGGCTCGCCAGTCGAGGCGAAGATGCGCAATTTTCTTAGGTCGTGACGTTGGTGCGGAGGAACGCGGACGCCATCGTCCGCTGGTATTAATACCCCACTCGCGGACGGGGGCGTCCGCGTTCCGGCACTGCTGAACTCCCACTCTGAGGGTTCGGCGCAAAAGCCAGCTTTAACTGGATTATTCTCAATGTATCTTAGTGCCTTTGCGTAATGGTCCGCGTCACGAATGTATCGGTCGAAATAGTCCGGCTGCCAGACCGGTCCGGGGCGTCCCAAGAGCTTATTGATCTTGTGAGATGAAACGCCCTTTATCGACTTCATTATCGTCGAAAGGCTCGTGTCCGCGTTTGGGAGCAGAAGGACATGAGCGTGATTAGGCATTATCACCCAAGCATCCACGCGGCAGGTCTTACCGTGTTCGTTCAATATGGTGTCGCGCACGATCGTGGCTACTTCCGGGTTGCGCAATATACAGTCGCCGGCGCCGCTGTCGAGATACTCTTCCGACCTTATCCGCATTTCCCTCGGCGCATCTGTTACCTTCTCTTGCTCGACCTCGCGCTCGATCCGACGAAGAACGGATTGCGGGAGTGAATCAGCGAGCCGAAACGTAATGAACTGCATTACATCGCCGTCAAAATGCGGAAGATAGCCGCGGCTGTGCCAGCCTTTTTTTTTCGACTCGCGGACGATGGCGTCCGCGTTCCGTTCTTCGGCAGCCGCCAGTGAACGAACCAACGTCGGCGAGATACCGAGCACTTCGACCTTGTGTTTGGCGCAGAATTCCCACATGCGGTCGGGCGTCGGGTAATCGGGCGCGCCGTCGTAAATACAGATCGTAGCACCGTTTATCAACGCGCCGTAGATCAGCCACGGCCCCATCATCCAGCCGATGTCCGTGTACCAGGAGATACGCGTGCCCTTGCCGACATCCGTCCCAAACGCCATATCCTGCGCCGCCTTGATCGGAAAAGAGGCGTGGGTGTGGGCGATGCCTTTCGGCTTGCCGGTCGTGCCGGATGTGTAGAGGATGATGAGCGGGTCTTCGGCGGAGGTTGGTTCTGACGTACCAAGATCTACTGGAAGGACCTCGCCACTCCAAATCGAGTCTTCAAGTTCCAAGTAGAAGTCACTTTCACCCAATGCGAAATAATCTTCTTCCGGTTCTCCATAGCGAACTGATATGAAGACCTTCTTAATCGAAGGAGATTTCTTGACAGCCTCTAACGCATTTGGGAGGGCTTTGAAGTATTTCCCGCGTCGTGGAAATCCGTCGCACGTTATTATGGCCTTAGCCCCTACTGCGTTAAGTCGAGCCTCGATAGCCGAAACACCATACCCGGAAAAAACCGGAACCGCTATCGCACCAATTCGACCGATTGCCAACAGTGAGATTATTGTTTGCGGAATCATCGGCAAGTGAATAGCGATCGCGTCACCCTTTCCGAAACCGTTGTCGCGTAAGACTGCCGCAAAGTAATTGACTTGCTGTGCGAGTTCGCCATAAGTGAGTTCCTGAGGCCAAGCGTTGTACCAATAAGTATCAGCGCCGCCCACGGTTGCCACCTCTCCTTCAAAGATCACTGCCGGTTGGTCTTTCATCTCGTCGGTCTGCCAGCGGTCGAGGCACATTTCGGTGATGTTGAGGCCTGCACCTGACACACTCCCTACTGGTGGTGTTTCCGCCGGTGATGCAGCGTTGGGCACTGCTCCGACCACCCCGTCAGCCGAAGACGGCTGCCACCCCTCCTCAGAGAGGAGGGGAGCTTTAAGAAACCAGTTTGGGAATTCGATGCCGTTTGAGAGGTCGAGCAGCTTTTCGTACGGCGGGTTGAATTTGATGTCAAGGAACTTTAGAACTTCTTCAGTGAATCTCTCGACATCCGCGATCGAAAATATATAAAGCTCCTCCCAGGTCGAGACGCCGACCTGTTTCATAAACCGCGTGAGCTGCGCCCGTTCAATCACTTCGGGCGTTGGCGTCCAGGCGATGGGCTGATCTTCGAGAAGGTTTTTGTCGTGCATGTTTTAATTTAGATTTTCATTCAAAAATATCACGAAAAGGGCGGGTGAAAAACTTGTTGATTCGCAATCACTGTGCCAAGTATAATAGTTACTGATAGCCCGCCCACTTCCCTGAGCCTTATGAGCAACATAAAACTGGACGACAGAATTGAGAATGCGATGAACGCGTTTTTCGAAACGGAGACCGACCGCGGCGAATTCGCATTGGCCTATGGCGGGAATGAGACCGCAATAGCGGCAGACGATACTGCATTTTCGGAAAAGGCTGATAAATGGACCGGCTGGCTGCGTGGTCTATTTTTGTTTCTGCCGGGAGCGTTTGTCTTATTTTACATGACTCTCACAATAATCTTCTTTTATCCCGGATTGTCCTTTCAAGGGCTATTTATGTTTTTCTCCGGAATATTTCTGACCTACGCTGGTTCTGGAACTTTGAAAAATATGAAAAATCTGGCCGTTCCGGGTTCGATCATCGCGGTTGCGGCAGCCGTGGCAATTGTGTCGTCGCTGTTTCCAGCCAAGGCTCAACCCGATCTTTATTTTTGGTATTCGATCTATCTATTTCCGAATGCATTGATCGCGGCCAAGCTGATCCAGGCGTGGGTGTCGGATAAAAAGTAGTTTATTTGATCTATTCCGAGATGACGGCAGGACTTAGCGGTTCTGCCGTTTTGATTTTTAAATACATTTACGAGTATCTTATTTTCACAAACAATTTAGAAAAACAGCCATCTTAGCTTTGCGGCCTGGCGACTTTGCGGGACAAAAAGATTTATCCGGCAATCACGCGAAGGCGCAAAGAGGAGCTTATGAGCGATACCAGTGCGGCTATTTGTCTTCCGGGCAACCTTTTCGCCGGAAAAACTGCGATTGTCACCGGCTCGTCACGCGGCGTTGGGCGTGCGACGGCTTTGCGGCTAGCCGAAGGCGGGGCGAATGTGGTTGTTAATTATCTGAGCAACGACGGCGAGGCCGCCGAGACGGTTCGGATGTGCACGGAAAAGGGCGTTGAGGCTATCGCGGTTCAAGGCGATGTTTCGGAGTTTTTACCGGCAAAAGAAATAGCGAGGCGAGCGGTCGAGCAATTTGGGCGGATCGATATGCTTGTGTTGAACGCGGGTGTCTGGGAAGGAGCCCCGATCGAGGAGATGAGCGAAGAGGTTTGGAACAAGGTCATCAACACAAACCTGAAATCCGCATGGGCGATGACAAAGGCTTGCGTTCCCGCCATGAAAAAGCGTGAATCGGGAGCGATCGTCATGGTCTCATCCACTTCCGGCCAACGAGGCGAGGCGAATTATTCAAATTATTCCGCGTCGAAGGGCGGACAAATCTCATTTACAAAAGCACTTGCTTCGGAGCTTTGCCCAAAGATCCGCGTCAACTGCGTCGCTCCGGGTTGGATAGAAACGGCGATGGTGCGGCCGGCCTTTGAGGACAAGGAGTATCATAAGAGCGTTTTGAGGTCTATTCCGCTAAACCGCATCGCGGCAACGGACGATATTGCGCTCTCAATCTGCTTTTTGCTGTCAGACTGGTCGCGTCACATTACCGGTGAAATTTTGAACATAAACGGCGGTGCCGTCCTCTGTGGGTGAGAAATTTAGCCACGAATAACACGAATGACACGAATTATTTCTTTTGATTCGTGCAATTTGTGTAATTCGTGGCAAAATCTTTTCCTGTGAGCGAAAATTTGCACCCAACAGTAATGAAGTTCGGCGGCACGTCGATAGGCGACGTGGCTGCGTTCGAGCGCGTTTTTCATATTGTTTCCACTCAAATTGAGAAGCATCCGGTCGTTATAGTTTCGGCGATGACAAAGGTTACCGACGCGCTTTTGAATGCGTTTGAGATAGCGAAAAAAGGCGAATTTGCGGAGGCGTTTGCATCGCTCGAAACGCATTTTGAAAGGCATGTTGCTGTGTCGCGGCACTTTATTCTGGAAGGCGCGCCGAATGCGTTTAATGGAGAGTTGGAGTTTGCACGAGGCGAGCTTTCGGATCTGCTGATGCGCGTTTCGCGGCGGTCGCTGCCACTGTCGATGTTAAAGGACGCAATAGTTTCGTACGGCGAGCAGCTTTCATCCCGGCTTTTGGCGGAAGTTTTGAAGGCGAAAGGCGTGAACCCGAGGCAGATGGATTCGCGGCGGCTGATCGTGACGGACGACGAATACGGAGCCGCACAGCCGATCTGGGACGAGACGAAGGAATTGGTCCAACTTGAACTGCGGCCGCTGATTGAGGCCGGCGAGGTGCCGATCCTTGGCGGATTTATCGCGGCCAGCCGTGGCGGCGAAACGACAACGCTCGGACGCGGCGGCTCGGATTATTCAGCGGCGTTGGTGGCGGCGGCTTTGGGTGCGTCGGAATTACAGATATGGACCGACGTAACGGGAGTGATGACATGCGATCCGCGCATCTGCGGCGACGCGCGGACGATTCCTGTTTTATCTTATGAAGAGGCGGCCGAGCTTGCCTATTTTG
>JANNGV010000427.1:0-2582 GCA_031404055.1 Chloracidobacterium sp. | reverse complement strand
GCCCGGGCGGTTTGCCTGTGGTTTCGCGGCGCGGTTTTTGTCGAAGAAAACGATGGCGACAATGTTCTCCGTTCTCCTTCGACTATTTTTCCCGTGCCGTCAGTAATTCGCCTGCGCCATTACGTGCATGTGCGCCGTAATCGCCGCGAAACCACGATGAAGCGTGCGAGAGTCTATATTCGCGACCGTTACCGCTGCCAGTATTGTGGTGACCACAAACACGCGAAAGACCTCACGCTCGACCATATTTTGCCGCGTGCACAGGGCGGCGAGAGCACACCGGCAAACCTTGTCACCGCTTGCGTAAAATGCAATCAGCGAAAAGGTAACCGAACGCCGGAACAGGCCCGCATGCCGCTGCTTACTTCGCAAAAGCTGCTTCGGCTTGGATTGGATCATGTCCTGCTTTGCCACTACGCCGAATCGCGTCCGGAATGGAAGAAATATCTGTTTATGGACGAGACTGCGGTCGAAGAAGCAATGGAAATGATCGCCGCATAAAATCGGTGAAAAGCTCACGCTATCCGCCGCCATGGTTGGATAGCTGAGACACATTAGTGTTGGGCGCGAAAAACCAAAGAGGCTGGTGCAATGCCAACTCCAACCAAGTGGATTTGGGATTGCGGATTTTGAATTGTCCGTTTATCAGGCCTGACCCTTCCTTCTCGTCTTTTATATAAAACATATACACTAAAGGAGTTCTTTGAAAAACCTATTTTTTGGTCAATTCCTGACCCATTCTTTTGTTCCTCCTTGTTCATCCTCTTCCGTGGTTCTGGTTTCGATTTCTTAACCACTGAACAGGTGGAACAAGCAGAAAGAGAGGAACAAGACGGAGTATTTTTCGGAACGTCTCGGTTTTTCTTAAAAGAGAGGCTTTGATATTTCGACAGGTTTTTAAAGAACTCTTTAAGTAAGTTTCGGACACCCGCTAACGCAGGTGGTTGTGACCTGTATGCTTAAAAAACACACTTACCAATTCCGGCTGTTCGCACCGAACAATATCGCGGCGAGTCTGATAGCTGATTTTAGCAAATGGAAGGATATCGCCATGGAAAAGGGCGATGACGGGTATTTTCATACGACGCAGTCGCTGGCCGATGGAGCTTACCAATATCGATTTAAGATCCGATCCAAAAGCTGGTTTAACGAAAAGGATGAATGGAGAACGATAACCGATCCGTATGCCACAAATGTCGATCCGGAGACGCAGAACTCGATCCTTTTATTAAAGGGCGGCAAGAAGATAGTTGACGAATATGTCTGGAAGTCGGATAGGGTGCATTTGCCGGTAAACAGCCAGCTTGTAATTTATGAACTGCATGTCGGCGATTTTTCGGGCGGCGAAGAAGACGGCTATACCCGCGGAAAATATACGGATGTTATCGCCAAGTTGAATTATCTCGCCGATCTGGGCGTTAACGCGATCGAGCTTATGCCGCTGAAATCGAATCCCGGGGATTTTAACTGGGGTTATTCGCCGATCCATTATTTTACGCCTGAAGAAAGTTTTGGTTCGACGGCGGAATTGAAGGAGCTGATCGACAAATGCCACGGCTTGGGAATTCGCGTCATCGTCGATGGCGTATATAACCATTCGAGCACGGAAAATGCTCTGACGCAGATCGACCACGATTACTGGTACCGCCGTGAGGGCAAAGACCCGGAGCAAAACTGGGGGCCGGAGTTCAACTACGAGTTTGTGGATGAAAAACTCGGTATCAATCCGGCGTCAGTATTTATTACGGATTCGATCCGGTTTTGGATACGGGAATACAGGATTGACGGCGTTAGGTTCGACGCGGCGAAGCAGATCGACAACTTCGACGCGTTGCACGTGTTTGTCCAAAATGCCCGCGAAATGTCGGACATGAAGCCCTTCTTTACCGTCGCAGAATACATTCCGCCATCGCCTGAGATTACCGAACCGACCGGGCCGGTCGAGAGTTGTTGGAATGACAGCTTTATGTATTCGCTGCTGGAATATCTGGCCGGAGAAACTCTAAACCTCGAAAAGATGAAGGACGCGATCGACCCGACGCGGATGGGTTTTGAAAGCGTGACCAGCGTGACAAATTATCTCGCCAATCACGACCAGAATCGGCTGTTTCGCAAGCTTGGCGAAAAAGGGATTTTGGACGACGAGCTTTACACGCGGGCTAAACTCGGAGCACTTATTTTAATGACGGCCGTCGGTGTTCCGATGATTTGGATGGGCGAGGAATTTGGTGAGCACGTCGTGATGTCCGAGCAAAGCAATAAAATAAATTGGACACTGCTCGAAAACGACCCTAATAAGGATTTGTTTAATTATTACAAGACGCTTATCGGGTTGCGGACAACGAATGCGGCCTTTCAATCGACCAATGTCGAATTTTTTCACGAAGATGCCGAAGCAAGCATTTTGTGCTTTCATCGATTCGATGATGCGGGAAATAGCGTCGCCATAGTCCTGAATCTTTCGGACGACGATATCGGGAATTATCACGTCCCGAATTTCCCGATCAACGGAACTTGTCGGGAATGGACGAAAGATCACGAGGTTGAAATTACGGGACACCTGTTTACGGCTGATCTCTCGC
>JANNGV010000426.1:0-6004 GCA_031404055.1 Chloracidobacterium sp. | reverse complement strand
TTGGTCACGAGCGGATAAGTAACTTGGTCTTCGACTTCCTGCGGCGAGCGTCCCGCCCAATCTGTAAAGACGATTACCTGATTATCGGAAAGGTCTGGAATCGCATCGACGGGCGTGTAGAGCAAAGCCCAATAACCCCACACTGCCAAGCCCAGATAAAGGGCGATGACGATGATGCGGTTATTCAGCGACCATTCGATGAGTTTGCTGATCATGCAGACCTATTTTGCAATGATCGGCAGCGAGAACGAGCCTTTCCCCGCCGTCCCCTCGTATGTGATCTGAGCCTGCCAATCGCCTGCCATATCGACCTCCACTTTACCGCGGTAAACTCCGGGTGTTCCCGTCGTCGTCAGCGTCGCCGCATGATTCATCGCCGCCATACTTCCCATCGCCGCCATGTGGTTGTTAAATGCAACCGCTCCGACATCAACGGGCTTGCCGGAAGCGTCGCTGAAGGTCAACGTGAATTCCTGTTGGCCTTTTCGTAAAATGCCGTCGGCACTTGAAATGGTCGCGGTCAGATTGTTTCCGGCCGCCCCGCTCGTGATAGTCATCCCCGCGTTACTCGAACCGGAATCGCAGGCGGTAATAAATACGATCACAAAAGAAAGGGCTACTAACCCAATAAGTAAAACAGTCTTTCTCATTTTGAAGTCTCCGTAGGGTGAAAACAGTGTGACAGTCCCGATCGTGTTAGTCGGTGCGCTGTGACACATTGAAATACCTGGAAAATAAGAGTAGTAGTGCAGGAAAAAAAGGCGCGCTACGCCACCGAACTAGATCAAGAGCGAGTTATGTTTTGAACTATTAGACTGTCGGTCCTGAGTTCCCTGAAGAATGCCTTTGGGTGCATGGAGGCGGAATCGATTGTGGATAGGCGGTTCATGTGTCGGGCAACCGGATTAGTTCAATAATCGTCCGCAAGTACGCGGCAAGGCTGGTAACTCTAATAGACGCCAAACGCAAGCATTCTTTTAGATACTTGAGGGGTAAGGATGGACGACGAGCATTTCGGCCACCATATTGCCCGGCTTTTCTTGTTGGCTTCGACGAAAACCCGTCGCCGCAACGTCGCGCTCTTTTCAACCGTTGCTTACCGCAATTCTTAAACACGTGGAAACGAGGAATGTGGATGCCTCTTTACTACGCGCTGTGGAAATTTCTGACGTTCCGCGAAAAAGCCCGCGATTGCGGTCTCCTCCAAGCTACTCAGTATTCATATGATGCTCAGTAAAAGCAACGTTGTAAGCAATTTGACAGAAACGGCATAGCGCTTGCCCTAGTCAATGAAGGTTCGAGGAGTTCTATTGGAGAATCTAACAATGAAAGCTTTAGTCGCAATTGATGCCTCCGAGTTTAGCAGGGCCGCCGCCAACAAGTGCTGTGAGATGTTCGACGAATCGGAAAATACGGAGGTTAGGATCATTTCTGTGGCCGAGGCGAGGGTGTCGCCTACAGAACCCTTTGCCGTATCAGGCGATCCTCGAGATTAATGCGGAGGCGCGAAAGCACGCAAACGAGGTCGTTTCACAAGCCGAAGTAGAGATTCGCAACCATTATCCCGATTTGGCGGTTGATCTGACGACAAAAATTATCGTGGGTTCACCTAAACAGGCCATCGTCGAGGACTCAAAGAATTGGGGCGCAGACAGAATCTTCGTTCGTTCACACGGCTATGGCTTTTGGCAAAAGGCTGCTCGGGTCGGTTTCCGATTCGGTAATGATCACGCACCGTGCCCGATCTTCGTCGTACGGGGCTCCCCGATGTATGCCCGACTTGCTTCAGGGTAAGAATCGTAGCCCCTCATCCCAAAGAAAAACAGTTTAACTAACGAATAGAAAAGGAGAAATACAATGATAGAAAACAACAAAATACAAATCAACGGGTCAGGATGCACGAGTACCAACGGTATTGGCACCAAACTTATGTTTCTCATGCTTGGAGGAAGTATTGGGGCCGGGATCGCGCTCTTGTTCGCTCCCAAGCCAGGAAAGGACCTGAGACGAGACATAGCGGACGCGGCCGTTAAGGGCTACGACGAAACGCTTGAGACTGCTACTCAAGTTAAGAATCAGACCGTCGAATACTATGAAATAGCCAAGGAAAAAAGTGCTGAGGTGCTGGATATTGTCACGGAGAAAGTGACGGCTTTCAAAGAGGAGGTCGGCGACGATGCGGCTAAAATTGGCGGGATCGTACATGGTGCTGCTAATCGTATAGCGGATTCGGTTAAATCGAGACAAATTTTTTAAATTTAGAGATAAAGGTCAACGGAGGAAAAGATAATGAATTTAGAGTTAAAAAAAGAAGACTGGGGAAGATTTTTCGATAGTCTGAGCAAACGCCGTTATGAATGTATGACCGAGGTCGAGGTCTTGAATACCGAAATGGGCAACCAGACATTGTCCAACGGTCTGCCTCTCAACGGGATCACGGTTGAAAATGTCGATGACCGCATGTCGATCTATGTTTCGGTCGGCGAAACAACAGGCCATCATCAAACTCATAATATCGTTAACCCGACGCGAGTCGCGTTTCTCGCTGGCGACAATTTCCACGGCGATGTTGTTGACATCGAAGAGAAAGACGGAACCAAAACCCTGATTCGTTTTTCCGAACCAATGGACATCCTGTTCGGTTTTGCCGAATACGAGGTGCAAGTTGCAGCCGTATAATTGAAGGAGATATGAAAAGTTTCGAAGTCTCGATCGAGGCCGATTCGATCGAGATTACGAATTTTCGTAAGGTTTTGTACACATCCGAAATATCCAGCTCGTCTTAATGAGCTATTTTCCCGGGCTAAGAGAGAGATCTTGAAACTCATCGTGCTAACGATCAATTCTTTCGTTTTTTTGCCTGTAGACTCATTTTCGATCTCCCCCGGGTGAGGGTAATCCATTTCGCCGAAAATCTGCGACACTTGGAAAATGATGAGCCTTCACCATGTTCAAACTCGGCTCTTTCCCGGACTATCACCAATTGAATCCTCACACTATCTGATCATGATCTTCCGTTCGCGATTCAAATCGAAGGATGGTTGTTCGTCCATCCGCGCCGACAACGTCCATACCGTCTTCGTCGCCGGCATTGTTGAATTGGAATACGAGCCTGACCGCATCGGGGACGTTATGTGTAAAGCTACCAACGGTGATTTGAACCGAAGGCCGTTCGCCCCGCGCGTCGAGGTCAATGGCAGAGAGCGGAAGACCGCTTTCGAGCCAGTAATCGTTGACTACGCCGTCATTCCGTTCAAAAACGCCGAGTCGAGTCAACCGACCAGCATTTTGTTCCTTGAAAAATCTCATATATTTTGTCCATTCATGCTGTTTACTAATTGCTTTCATGTTTGTACCCCTTTTTTTCTTCGCAGCGAGGCTTCTCGATAACCCCACTTAGCCTTTCTTCAAAAAGTTTTGCCGAAACTGTCAGGAAGTCGTAGGCCGTTACCAAACCGACGAGTTTATCATCCTTAACTACGGGCAGGCACCCGATTCGCCGCTCTCTCATAAGCTCCAGAGCTTCAAGCGTTGGAGTGTCCGGCCTCACGGTTATGAGATCGGTCTTCATAACGTCACGGATGATCAAATGAACCGGGCCACTGATTTTGCCGAGGGCAAACAATTCGAGCAGATCGCGGTGCGAAACGATGCCTATCAGGTGTCCAGCATCGTCCTCCACGGGTACATGTCGAACGTGTCGCCAATGCATCAGGCTGGCTGCCAGATCGACAACGTCTTCCGAGCGCACAGTGTAGAGATCGACGGCCATAAACTGTTCGACCGTTTTATAGTTGTCTATCCATTCCGACGTGGATGGGATCTGCGCCATCGGCCATTCGTGTAAGGGCTTGCCGCCCTCCTGGTTGGCCTTCATCGCGGCCGTCAGAGTTCTCATTTGAACGTTCGGCTTGGCACGTTTATCCATCCCGCCCAGAGAATCGAGCATCCAGAGAGCACCCGTTTTTTCTTCCTTCACGCGGGTCTCAATTATATTGAGCAACCGATCATTATCGACATCGTCAACGCCGGCACGCTTGAGTCCACGCCTCGCACGCGGAAGTAATTCCTCCAGGATGAGTCGTCCCACGTGCCGACTCTTCCCGTCGAGTCCACGAATCTGGCTGTTCAGTCCGTACCTGGCGGCATTGAAGAAGTTGTTCTTTGCGTCGTCGAACGACATGTATTTCGTGACGTCGCCGAATTCTTCCGGGAGCTCGGTCATTAGCCCGAGGAAGAATGCTGCATTCGCCATTTCGTCTGCGACGGAGGGCCCGGCCGGTAAATATCTAGCCTCGATACGCAGACCGGGTCTGCCCTCAACGATGCCGTAGCATGGCCGATTCCATCTCCAAATGGTGCTGTTGTGCAGACGCCACGCCGAAAGCGTGGGAATACCGCCGTTTGAAAGCATCTCTAGAGAGTTTTCCTCGACCGCCTGAGTTAGAAGAATGCGAAACCGGACAGCATCTTCACGAAGGACTTCCAGGATCGAATTCTCGACCCAGCCGTCGCCGAAATTGACCCGCGGCGTTTGGGTTCTTTCCTTGTGGGCGAGCGAACGTGTATCCGTCGCGTGTTGAAAAAGAGCGAGCCGAGTTTCCTGCCAAAGGCGATGATTTAGGAGTAGCGGAGAGTTGACGGCGGACGCGAGGACGGGGGCTGAGATTGCCTGCGCCCAGTTGTAGTACTTGACGAACTCACCGGCTCCGACCTGAAGATGGATCTGGAAACTCGTGTTGCAAAACTCTATGAACGTATCTTGAAGCGTCAGTTGTAGTTCATCGAGGCCTTTGATCTGGATAACTCTATCCATCCCATGCAGTTTGGTCACGACCCGATCGATTTCGAGATAGCGTGGATTTGGCGTCAGATTCTCATGTGTTAGATCCGAGAGCTGAATCGTCGGCAAAATGCCAGCCAAGACTACGCCCGCATCGAGCTTTCTGGCGGTATCGCGCACGAGATTTAGGATCTCATTTAGTTCGTCTTCCATTGCGCGAAGACAGTCTCCACCGAAATCACGCGGCGTAAGATTTGCTTCCAGATTAAAGCGGCCGATCTCTGTCGTCAGGCGACCATCGCGGGCTGCTTCGATCACTTCGATTGCGAGTGGCGCCGGCCTCATAGCCGAATCGACAAGAAATAGTTCCTGTTCCGCGCCGATCCGTCGGGCATTCTCCTCGAACACGCCGGAACTGAGCATTTGCTCAAGAGCCTGCAGATCGTTCAAGACGCCCAGCGTAAAGGCACGCATCTGTGTCTCGTCATACTCGCTTGTAACCTTTTTATCGCCCATCGTCTATATCCCTTTCCATTTGAATGGGCCGTCAGTATCATGTCGTCGACGGCTAACGACGAGCATGTTGTTAGACCAGCGACGACGGCGAAATCCGAGGAGGTGAAATATCTGTAGTGGAAAGAGGCTGGCAACGCGGGTATTTACTATAAGTGTGGCGGGGTCACTCGGATCCCGTCGTACTCCCGGCAGAAAATGGATGATCTTCTGGAAACCGATGTTGCGAAGGATACCGGAAAGCCAAAGCCAAGTCCTGGCGATCTCGCGGCCTATAAAAAAGCCGTCTTCGCCAAGCTTTTGATAGAGGGGCATCAGCAACAATCCGGTTTCGCCTGCAGTAACGGAGCCCTTTTTGTCGCTTCCTATGACTTCTCCACGTTTTACAGGATCGAAATTGTCAAAACCTGCCTTCATTTCAAAATCGTCGTTCGACGTGATCGCGTGTCGATATCGAACCTCGAAAATTCGCGAGTCTTGTTTTCCTCTCGCGAGAAGTTGACGATAGTTTTCGAAATCCTTGATCTCGGAGGCATCGAGAATATTCGAATTGGTTAGGGCAAGCCATACCAATGCTTCGTGATTGCAGACCGTTTGGGACGATTGATGTTGGCCGCCCTCAAACCCGAGCGTAACCGCACCCGCATTGTTGAGGTACTCAAGCATGGTGCCGTCGAGTTGCTCTTCTATTCCCAGCAGTATGGGGAC
>JANNGV010000425.1:0-4217 GCA_031404055.1 Chloracidobacterium sp. | reverse complement strand
TCCCAGTAATCCAGCCCGGCACGTTTTAAGGTTCGATCATCCATCCGGAAGCCGGTCACGCCGACGATATGAAGGTCCGTAAATGTCGCCGCGCAGAGCCGTGCGATGTTGCCGGTATTTGGCGGAATTTCGGGTTCGAGTAAGGCGACGTGCAGCATTCTCAAAAACTACGATGAATTAATGGCCTTTTTCAAGTCGCCTTAAAACTAATTTATTTTTTTTGCGAAAGCAGGACCATATCAGATGTCCACGCACCGCGAATGACGGCGAGCGTTTTGCCATCGTATGACCAATCGTAGCTGAAAATGCGGTCGGACGGGAAGTTTGTAACTTGGTTGGGTGCTCCGCCGTTCAAAGGCTGCTGCAATATGTTTTCCACGCCGTCGCGTCTGACGATGAATTGCAGAAATTGGCTGTCGGGCGACCATCGGACAGTCTGGAGTTGTGGTGCGTCGGGCGGTAAATCAAATATTTTAGCGGGCGAACCACCTTCAAACGGCATTACAATATGGCGATTGTTTTCGGAAGCCATATAAACGATCCATTTCCCGTCGGGCGAGATAGCTGATTGGCGGGCATAGCTTTTGGCAATTTGAACCGGTTCTCCGCCTTCGATTGAAACTTTCCAGAGTGTCCAATCCTGAAACGCGGTATAGACCACCCATTTGCCGTCGGGTGAAATTTCAGCAAACTTCTCGCCGGAGCCGTCGGTCAACTGCAAGGGATTGCCGCCGTCAATGTCCATCCTCCAGACGTGAAAATCACCCGTCCGGTCGGAACCGAAAACTATGTAACGATTGTCAATCGAAACTTCAGCTCCCCAATTCGTCCCGGCATTGACGGTTAGTTGTTTGTTTTCCGCGCCGTCCGGCTCGCGCGTATAGATATCGATACTGTTGTTGCTGAAAGCCGTAAATGCTAATTTTCCGTCCCGAGTCCATCCAATCTCTCTATATCCGCCCAAACCGGAAGTAACCCGACGAGCACGGACGGCATTACCTTCGGGTGCAATCCAAAGATGAGTCAGCAATTCGGTATGACCTGCGAGCAGCATGCGCGAGTCCGCCGTTAAACTGATGAGAGCGTAATTGTTCGAGTCGCTCTTGATCTGATGCGCTTCGCCGCTCGGATATGAAAGAAGCCAGAGTTGATTGTAGATATGGCTTTTTTCGGGATTACCGGACATGATCAACCCGCTGCCATCAGCCAACCAGGCAAGCGATCCAATCCAATACCATTTACGTGTCGTAAGGGTTGTTTCCGCGCCGTCGGCAACATTGACAGTTACCACATCACGAAACGAATCGCCGAGTTCAACGCTTCCGGCAGAAGCCGCAATCGTTTGTCCGTCGGGTGACCATGCCGGATAGGTATAAGGCTCACCGTACCGGCGGGTCGCTAGCTTTCGCTCATTGCTTCCGTCCGCGTTCGCAATCATCATCACACTGTCATTATTGCCAAGAGAATTTCGCACAAAAGCCATCTGACTGCCGTCGGGCGAAAACGTCGGACACCAATCCATATTGGCTAGAACTTTTTCGGAAACGCCGCCAAGCTTCGGGATGCGGTACAGTGTGCGCGGAAAAGGATCCGGTCTGTCGGATCGGACGTAATAAATATATTCGCCATCGCGTGAAAACGTAACGCCAAAGTAACGCAAATGAGTCGGCGGTATCGTTTGCTGTGTGCTGTCGGTGGCAATCTGCCGAAGCCATAAACTCTCGCGTCCGCTGTCGGCTGTCGTATAAACGACATATTTGCCGTCTGGCGAGATAGCGTTATTGACGATATTGCCGACGTGCGTGATGCTTTTCACTTCGGCATTTTGAAACAGCAATGCAGACAGCGGCGGAGAATTTTCAGCAATATTTTTGTTTGAATTAAACCGCCAAGCAGCGACCGCAATTACGGCAATGGTGAGAACGACCATTAAAGGGATCACTGCCCGTCGGTGGTGCTTTATGCTGATGCTGAGATTTAAGAAAGTTGATTCGGTCTTTGTCTGAGCGGTTTCAGCAAGCATATTGTCAATCACTCGTTCGCCCATTCCGGTCAATCCGAATTCAGCCAACGATCCGCTGCGAGTCAGACGGCTCTCGATGACATCTTCAACGTCTTTCTCTTCCGTTTCTTCGATAACAAGATGAACACCCGTTGTTTCTTCCGTGTAAATCGTCGCTGAGCCGTTTTCATTAACCTCTTTTTCGAAAATGTAACCACGACGCGGAACGGTCTTGATGATTCGCTGCCCGTTGTCTTTCAAAGCGCGGCGGATGTCCTTCAGGCACTGGACGAGAGAATCGTCCGTCACGGCCGTTTCGTGCCAGACGGCCTCGATCAGCTCATCTTTGCTGATGAGCCGGCCGCTGTTTTCCGCGAAATATTTGAGAACGTCGAAGGATTTGGGGCGGAGTTTTAGTTCGTCAACGCCTCGAAAGAGCGCACCCCGCGTCAGATCGAGTTTGAACTCGTCAAAGGAATAGATTTCGTGTGCCAGCTTCTGCATACCGAAGGCTCTACCCCTTGTAAGCAGCACGATCATGCACCTTGATTGTCGTGTCTGCCGCACATCATAACGCCAACAGCAATTTTCGTCAATTTTTCCCGGATATTTCTTTGTTTTTTCGTTACTTACACGTCGCCACACACTTACTATTGCGAAATCCAGATAAGGTTTTGCAGGTCAATCGACAATTCTTTGTAGCTGGAAATAAATCAAACGAAAGGACAAAATTATGAAAACGAAGACTGCTTCAACAATGCTCTCGATGGTTATCGCTTTGATAATCGCCTTTTTCGCTGGAAGCGTCACCGCGCAAACGGTTTCCGACCTGACTCTCGGATTGAAGCGCCCCGCCAAAATCATTTTGACCGAGCTGGGCAATCTGCTGGTCGCCGAAGAGGGCACCGGCGTACACGACGGGCGAATTTCCATTATTGATCCGCAAACCGGTGTGCGCCGAACGTTGCTTGACGGGCTGCCGTCACAAGCAGGACGCCACAATCTTCCGCAGGGCCCGTCGGGACTCGTAATGCGCGGCCGCACTTTGTATTTCACTATCGGCGAAGGCAATCCGACGATAGCCTGCAGTCTTCCCTGCACCGAGATTCCGAATCCGGCGGGAGCTTCATCGCCGATCTTCAGTTCGGTGCTGGCCCTGCATTTCAGCGCAAAGGCGGAGATGCGAACCACCGGTTTTGCAATTGTGCCGTCCGACGACGTGGCGTTGAAGAACGGCGAAGAGTTGGAATTCGACAACGGCGACGGTGACAAGGCGACACTTCGGCTGGTAGCGGACTTCGCTGATGTCTCGCCCGACCCGATTCCAGGAGCGCCTCAGAATGTGGCTGCTTCCAACCCATTCGGCATCGAGATAATAGCCAATCACGTTTACGTAAACGATGGCGGCATGAACAACGTTTGGAAAGCTGATATTCACACGGGCGAGATCGAATCGCTGGTTGCTTTCCCAACAATTACCTTTCCTGCCGGGCAACGTGTTGAAGCCGTACCTACCACCGTCAGGGCTTATAACGGTCAATTATTGGTTACGCTCCTGCGCGGCGCTGACGCCAACACCCTCGGCGTAGGCATAGGCGAGGTCCGTATTGTTGACCCGAAGTCAGGCAGCGATTCTCCATTTATCGGAGGGTTGACCTCACCGATAGATGTCTTTCCCGTACCGGACAAAGGAAATACTGAATACTTCCATGTACTGCAATTCGGACGATTCCAGCCACCAAACGGACCCGGATTGCTCCCCACGCTGCTCCTGCGATTCGAGCCGCCAGCCACTCTACCCGTGAGCACTTTCGTTTTACCTCTTTTCGCAACCAGCATGACGCGCGATGCGACAACCGGCGACCTATACATGACGAGGATGTTCGCAAATAGAGTTATCCGCATTCAGTTCCCGTGAACCCGATAGGACGGATTTTGATAGAGAAGAGCTTTTCGATCCGCCCAATCTCCCACACAACCCCGATCGGTGAGGTGTATGTGAAAAAACACAGGCGAATTGAGATCACGGCATTCCAGCGTCGAGTGCTGATCGTTTCGGGCGATGCAATGGTAGACTCGGGAGTTGCCGAAGTTTCGATGAACGCGTCCGATTCACAGGAGACGATCGAGGCGTGGTCGGAGGAAGGTCAGGCAGTCCTGATCGAAGCGGTTCGCTTGTTGGAAGATACAATCTCTAAATATGCTCAATTTGATT
>JANNGV010000424.1:0-7749 GCA_031404055.1 Chloracidobacterium sp. | reverse complement strand
TATGACGGGCAGCCGACCGATCCGGCGGCGTGGACGGGAAGCTTACCGTGGGAACCGGCTCTCAGATCGAACGCACTTGAAAAAGTCGGCAAGACGATTCCGTTTCCAAAGAACGGCGAAAGGATCGATCCGGAATGGCGGATATATGCGCGGTCGGCCTCGGACGATAAGGCTGGAGTGTTCGCGATATTGACGGCGCTGGAAGCTCTACGGGCGAAGGACATAAAGCCGACGGTCAATATAAAGTTTTTCTTCGAGGGAGAGGAGGAAGCCGGTTCGCCGAACCTCAAAGAAATACTCACGAAACACAAAGACCTTTTGAAAGCCGACGCGTTCATCGTCTGCGACGGCCCGGTGCATCAGTCGGGACGGAAGCAGGTGGTGTTCGGCGTGCGGGGTGATGTGAATGTCGAACTCACCGTCTATGGCGCGAAACGGCCGCTGCACAGCGGGCATTACGGCAACTGGTCGCCGAACCCGGCCTATGCAATGGCAAGGCTGCTTGCGTCGATGAAAGATGATCGCGGCAATATTATCGTGAAAGGCTGGGCCGATGACGTCGAACCGCTCGGGCCCGCGGAAATGAAGGCGATCGCCGACGCTCCGCAATATGACAACCAGCTAAAACGCGAGCTCGGGATCCTTTACACCGAGGGCGGCGGCAAAAGCCTCCTTGAACGCATCAACCAACCTTCGCTTAACATCAACGGCATCAAAAGCGGCGATGTCGGCGAGCAGGCACGCAACGTGATCCCAACCACCGCGACGACCGTGCTCGATCTGCGTCTCGTAAAAGGCAACGACCACATCCGCCAAGTCGCCAAACTGCGAAAACATATCGAGTCACAAGGGTATTACGTGATCGATTGTGACCCGACCGACGAAGAGAGGCTAAAACATCCGATGATCGCCAAATTCATTCACGTTCCGGGCAGCTATAATGCACAGAGAACTCAGATGGATCTGACTGTTTCCTTAGCCGTTGTCGAGGCCGTTCAGGGAACTACATCAGATAAGATCGTCCGCATGCCCAGCCTTGGCGGCAGCCTTCCGCTTTCGATCATCAGCGAAACCCTGGGCATGCCCACGATCACTGTACCCATCGCAAACCACGACAACAATCAGCACGCCGAGAATGAGAACATCCGAATTCAAAATCTCTGGGATGGGATCGAAACTTTCGCGAGTTTGATGAGGATTAAGCTTAATTAGAAAAACAGGAACTTTCTGTGCTGCTAGTCGGCCACGCAGTTGTGCCATACATAAAAATATTTACTATTGATGCAATAGCCTGTATACTTTGCCTAACAGGCGGTTTCGGCTCGGCTCTTTGAAAATCGACCTAAAATTTACTTTTGGGCTAATTCGACGAGAAAGTGCTGGGACACGGGACACTTTGAGTTAAATGTAGAAATGATTACATTTAAGTACCGAAAAAGGTGTCCCAAAACTGTCCCGGCTTGGGGCAGTCGAAAAAATGCAGAAGCCCGCACGTTAGTAAGGGCGTAATGTTCAACGTGGCGTAATCACGCTCTACCTGTCAAGGCTTCTTAAAGCTTCGGGTACGCGAGTGGAGGCCTGGGACAGTGGGAAAGTGCGGAGACGAAAAGAGGCCGCCCTTTTCAGACAGCCTCAAATCTCATTACTGTGAGTAGATTTGCCTCAGTTGTCCGCCACGAAGTTCACGTCGAACGCACTGTCCCCGAGCGTAATTGTTTGCACTGGATTTGTGAAACGATAACGCTTCGACGAGATACTCAACACCACAGTCCGTCCCGCCTCAATGCCGGTAAACCGGTAGTGTCCGAATGCGTTTGTCGTGGCCATGCGGATCTCGCCGGAGCCATCATTTAGCAGAACACGGGCACCATTCACGCCGCGTCCATTGGCTGCGATAACCCTGCCTGCAAGCGTGACATCGGCGGCGGTCGGGGCCGACGGCACTGAAACACCCATCATCCAAAAATCTCCTTCATTGCGGTTAGGTGAGCTCCAGGTTGGAGTGCCTCCGTCACCGCGTATAAAGACCTGGAAGGTGATCGTTGTTATGTTCGTGCCGTTGACTCTGACGGTACCGCAGCCTGCGGTTTCGTTATCGCAATTCGTCAATATTCCCGTCGCGTTTGCGTTGTTGATCTCGCTGCCGGACACAACCAGCGTTGCGTTTCCCTGCAGTTTTGTGAGGGTCAACCCCGGCGTGGTCAAGGTAAGTTCGCTTGCGTAACCCAGGAGGCCGACGAATCCGCCCATGCCTACAAAATGAAGATAGGGATTTGTTACAGGAGCGCTGAAGTTAAGTGTTAGATCGGCAAGATAAGTTCTGCTATTTGTCGCCGGAACACTCAATCCCTCCCAATGCTGGATCGAATTATAAACTGCGAACGCATGATTGTCGCCCACGGCAATACCCGACGCGGCGCCATTTGAAAGACTTGAAAACTGTAAGTCAACCGGAGCCGCGATCGAATTCATCTCGTCAAAGATCGGGGTCGTATTGATTGTAGTAGTACCATCTGCCCGGCGTCCGCCAAACATAACTACTGGACTTCCCGGTCCGGTGCCGACGCCGGTAAATTGTTGATTCGAAAGCGTTGCCGTAACATTTACAACCGTGCTTGGCGGAGTGCCCGGAGCAGGGTCTGCCAACAATTGGATCGTCTGGGTTAAAGAAGGGCCATTTGGCGGCGTTCCAATATAGCTGCCGGAAAACATCTCAATCGAACTTTGAGCGCCTACGACTCCAGACAAAATGAGCAGAAAAAATGCCAGATGCAGAAACTTTGACTGTGCAAATTCACCTCGCCTTTTTCCGATCCTTTCCCCACCTCTTAAAAGAAATACTATCATTTGATCTCACCTCGGTTGTTTTGTGAAAAGAAGAGCTTATGCTGCAAGCTCATGAATGCCGATCGACCAAAAAAAGGCCGAGATGGGAGGAAGCACCTAAACTTAACATACAACCTAAGCTTAATCCAAGTAAGATACTCAAAAAACACAACTTATCGAAAAGCAGAATTACCCAAAATTGCTGCGTAGCCTTAGGAAAGAGGATCGGCCCGCCGGATCAAACATATGTGTCTTGAGGAAAGACGATCACATCGCGGCAAGCTTATAGACTCCGGTAGCGAGCCGCTCCGCAAATTTTTCATCCACTAACTGATGATTTGCACGGCCCGATTCCCACCGATAAAAACCGAACCTTTTCGAAAGGTCGCCCAACAGCGTCATGCCGCTCATTTGGAGAAACGCTCGGGCAAGTTCTCGTACTGCTTCATCCCTGGGTATTTTCACGGATAACTCCTCTGGAAATCTCGCTTCGGCGAGCGTCCAGATGTAGGTAAATTTGGGAACGTACAAAACTTCCTGCGGCACAACCTTCATCTTTTTTTGAAGCTCGTCGATGGCTTTTGTCAGGTCGGCCTTGACGGCAAATCCGCATGCTTCACGCAGATCGCTCGTTGCCATATCCCATTCTTTTCGAAGTACTTTCAGCACTTTACGCGCATTTTCCGACAACTCGTCCTTCTCCGCTTTTTTCGAAACGCCCCAAATCGCGTTGAAGACCGGAATCATTCGCGGGGCCAGGAACATTGAGTTTCCCTTGACCAGTTTTCCGTAATAGACCTTGCCGCGTGCGACAACCTCGTCCTTGAGCACCCACGCACGGCTTGCCTCATAATCCTTCTGCACATTTCGCGGCATGTGTGCGTCGCGGCGGCCACAGACGGCAACGTATACGGACGGCTGATCTTTTCGCACATCGGTCAGGCCAAGACAAAATCCAAGATCCTCAACCATCGCCTCGACATCGGCAGCAGTCTCAACCCGCAAGGATTCTTCGCGGCGCCATTTGCGGTCGCGGTATTGCTCGATCTCTTGGGGAAGACTAATCATAAGAAAATTAACCGCAGATTAACGCAGATCAACGCGGATAGGAAATGATAGACAAAAGGAAAACGGCGGGCAATTTATTCTTCGCCCACCGCTCACACATAAAAAGAAAAGGTTTTTCCTATCCGCGTTTATCCGCGTTCATCTGCGGTTAATTAGTCCTAGCCGACTGATTATTCCGGATCGGAGACGACGAAGTAACCGTCACCACCGAGCCTTTCTGCAACTGAACGTCACCGCGGCCCTGGATCGCAACCGATCCGGCCCCAGCTCCACCGCCGATGATCGCACCGATTGCCGCACCTTTTCCGCCGCCCGCAATTGCACCGATCAGGGCACCGATTCCAGCGCCGACTCCACCGCGTTTCGCGGTTTCTTTCGTCTGGCTGTCGCCCTTGGCCGTGCCTTCAGCGTCGACTTTCACATCCTTTCCGAACGTATCTTTAATTCCTTGGAGTGAACCCGCAAAATCATACGCTTTGCCGTCACGCAGCGTTATCCGCTGGAAATTGAAGGTCACGTTCGAACGTCCCGAAACCTGTCCCGAACGGCCGACGCCCGAAATATAGCCTTCGATTATTGCCCCACGAAACTCGTCCGGTGTCTGTACCGTCAGGCGAAAGCGGTCATTGTTCTGCGAAACTTTTGTATCGATCGCGTTTTCAAGAACGCCCGACATAACTATCCCGTTCGGCACGATAAATTCACCGATCCGCGGCGAAATGACCGATGGGCTGTTACCGTATGTGCTATTTGCGTCGTTCGGATCGTTACTGGAGAATGTGCCGTCCGACGAATTGGCGTTCGGATCGTTCTCGATGCCGAGCTGTGCCACGGCATCCGTTTTGCTATAAACGCTTTCAGCAAAAATCGTTTCGCTAAGGTAATCGGTCGTAATCCGCCGCGTTACCTTGAGCGTTTTGCCGTTGTCGGCCGTCACAAAAGTTATAGTGTAATCCGTTTCGCCGCCTAGGCTTGATACCGAAAGCTCCTCGCCGCGAAGCGTCGCACGCACACGGACCGTCTTGCCACCGCTGTTTTCGGTCTTTTCCCGCCCGTCGGCTGTTATCGTGATCGGGGCCGCTTTTGTAGAGGCAAGCGTCACCTGATTGCCGCGAATGCTGATTGCTATCTGCTCCGGCGCCTCAAGCTTCGATTCGAGGTCCTGTTTATTGCCGACCGCAACGTTGCTGTTAGAAAGAATATCGGCAATATTTTCGCTCCGTGCCGCGTCCAGCTGATATGTGCCGGTCAAACCGTTTCCAAAATTATTCGAGATCGTTCGCGTCGGATTGGTGTTCGGCTGCCGGATCGCCGGCAGATTACGGGTATCCTGGTCCGGATCTGACACGTCGCCGTTTGTATTCAGAGATACGCCGTAGCTATTTGCGAGACGATCAATCAGGCCGCGAATGGCCATCCAGTCATTTTGCAGCTTCCGGCTCTGCGGGCTGGTTTCGAGAAAATCGTCAACGCTGTCCGCCGCCCGTACAATGACCGTGACATCATCGCGATTCTCACGTTTTGCGTTCAAATTTGTTTCAAAGGCTTCAATCCTATCCATCAGATCCCGAAGATCAGATGATATGTCGCCGACCGCATCCGAATCCATCGACGCGCTCTTTAACTGATAGTCCAGGTTGTACTTAAAGTCGTCTACTTTAGAATTCAGGCTTCGAACAATGTCGCGCGTTTCACGCTCGTTCCGCCGCTGTGCGTCCGCCTGCCCAGCAAGGCCCAAAAACAACATCCCAACAACCGCGAAAACCGAAAACATCGATGCAATCCGTTTCATAATTTAATCTCCAAAGCGTTCTAAACGATAGGCACACGTCTGCTAATTCGTATGAAGCATTTTTCGTACCAAAAGTTGTTCGGGCCTTTACGCCGCGGGGTTTGTGCTAAAATATGTTTTTAATCCAGATCGAATCCGAGGCAATTTTCCGATGTCATCCAACACTTATATCGCGACCGTTCGATACGCAGGCGACGACTTTTTTATAGGCACGCCGCCAAGCGGCCACGCCCAAGTTATTGATACAAATGGAGATAGAAAAGCTGCTCCCACCCCGATGGAAATGCTGCTAGTTTCAGTAGCAAGTTGTACGGCCGCCGACGTGATATCGATCCTGCTCAAGAAACGCCAGGACGTAACCGATTACCGAGTCGAGATTAGCGGCGAGCGGGCCGAAGATCATCCGCGCAAGTTCCTCAAGTTTCACGTTCACCATATCGTGTATGGACGTAGCGTTTCGGAAAAAGCCGTCGCCGATGCGGTTGAGTTGTCTAACACAAAATATTGCTCGGTCGCCGCGACCGTTCGGCCAACTGCGGAGATAACGACAAGCTATGAGATTGTCGAGGCCGCGGAACCACCCGCGCGTAGCAGGGCGTAACGTTAAGTGGCCGGACTAGACTATGTTTTGCCGTTTAGAGGCGGTCTTGACCGCCCGTCGCTCAATGTTTCAGCAATAGCGGTCAAATACCGCTTCAAAACGATAGCTATATTTATTTGTGTCCGACTCATATGAAAAGAGCTCTTATCACCATAACTTTAACCTTATTAATTTCATCATTCGCACTAGCGCAGATCCCGGCCGCCGTCCACATTCAGATCCTCAAAGCCGAGGACGCCCGCCGTTACGACAAAACTCTAGAAGATCGGATGGATCATGCAGACGAACGTGTTAAGCTCCGTGCGATCTTGGCGGCTGGCAGGATCGGCGATGAAAAGGCCATTCCGCCCATTGTTTCCTTTCTGACCAATGGTTCGGTTAAGGTGCGGGAAATGTCTGCGTTCGCTCTCGGTGAGATCGAATCGACGAATGCTGCCGACGCGATAAAAAAAGCACTTGCAGACCCAAACACGCCCGCTCCCGTCCGTGCCCGTGCGGTCGAAGCTGCAGGGAAGATCGCCGCCGCCAATGCAAAGGATGCGAAGGCAAAAGAGCTTGGCGAAGCGATCCCCGACACGCTCGAAGCCGAAGATAACAAAGGCGATAAACAGGCCCGCATGGTCGTTCGCCTCGCCCTGACCGCCGCATTGCGTGCCCGGCCCGAAGACGCCGATCTCGTCGTCATGAAGTTCCTGACAAACCTCGACGCAAACATCCGGGCCGATGCCGCTAATACGCTCGCCCGCCTTCGCAGCAAAAGCGCGAACCCGGCACTTCGCGCGATCCTTATGAGCGATGACGACCCCGTCGCCCGTGCAAACGCCGCTCGTGCCCTCGGCGCCGCCGAGGATAAAGAATCGCTCAACATATTGCTGGACGCCGCGACCGAAGACGACGATTCCCGCGTCCGCGTCTCCGCCATCCGCTCGTTGGCCAGCCTGAAAGATCCGTATGCTGTCGATAAGCTGCTCGACCGGGGAGAATTGCTGCTGACGGCCCACAAGAAGCGTAAGAAGCCGAATTACGATCCAGTTGAGAAGAGCGAGTTACTAGAAGTGGCTACAACGCTCGGCCGCCTGGTGCCAAAAACGAATGATGCACGGACCATCAAGTTTCTCACCGCTTTGCGCGAAGCCGACGCATATCGCTCACCCGAAACCGACATTGCGTTTGCCAATGTCTCGCCGGAACAGTACCTGAAGATCAAGAATTTAGAAGATTTTGGCACTTTTGATGCAAGGCGAGCAAGTAGTCGTTCACAGGGTCTAGCAGTCTTGGCTAAATCCGATCTGAAGCTTCGGGCCATAGAACAACTTAACATTCTTCTTTCCGCGGCGTTTGAAGAGAAAGGTAACCGTCGCGAGGCGATGGCAAGGGTTGTTCCGGATATATTGCGAAGTTTAGCTTCGTTTAAGGATGAGATGCGCGGCTCACTAACCGAGATTCTAGTCAATTCATTGTC
>JANNGV010000423.1:0-4885 GCA_031404055.1 Chloracidobacterium sp. | reverse complement strand
CAATCGCTCTTTGTCTAAATTCAACGCTCATAACCTTAGCGGTTCAATCGTCAACTCCGTGGCCGTAATTCTCGAGAATGTCAGTATAAGTTAGTACGAAAGCTCCTAAAATTCTAGGTAAATCTTATAGATACGATTTTAGTTCGTTCCAAACTGGGCTGTGCCGACGGCCGAAAAAACTTTATCGGATGAATATTGAAAAAAAAATTAAGCCATACTGCTACTAAAGAGCAGCAATACAGCTTGATTCTCACATGCCCTACACAAAGCTGTTAAATTCGCTGTCTATTCCGATTCTGATCGACGCAGCCGGCGCCGGGCCGCAAATCCTACGCCGACAAGACCTGCGCTGAACAGCAGTATCGACACCGGCTCAGGAGTTGGCGCGTTGCCGGGGCATCCGCCATAGATTTTCTCTTCGTCAACATTCTCGCTGACTTCGTCGCGGTCGAAATCATCGCACTCCTGCGCCTTACTTTTCGATGTCGGTTCTCCGTTTTCGTCGGCATTCGCGATTATCGCACCCGACGTGAGCATCACCGACATCAAACTGATGTACAAAAACAAGTTTCTAAAATTCTTCAGCGCCATGATTTCTCGTAAAAGATCGGTTATCAAGTTTTATTCAATCTACAATCCATATTTGAAACTGGATCGCCGTCCAAAGACGGTATTTCAAATGGAATAGTATAGTGCTGCCTTTTCTTAGCTCATCCAAGCAAACGTCCAGCGTGCCTTGGCGAAGAGAACCAAAGACGCCGAAAATAAAACACTTGCCAGACCCCGGAACCAAAACCGGCCACGGAGCAGCGTCACAATGTCTGATTTAAAAGCTAATTAGAGCGAACTTTTCAATATTAGCAAGCCAAAAAAAGTATTTCTGTACGCTGGATTACAATAAACTAGCGTTTTAGACTGCTATTTTTGAGCAGTTATGCTTGCTCGACGGGCCATTTCCATACAACGAAATATAGCTGAGATTATAGAAAAGACCTGAATTTACATGCGTTCACTGTACTCTGGATTACAGAATCCGAAATAAATTTCATGTTATCATTCCGGTAAGAACGCGAAGTCCGTTCTGACAGGCATTGTATTTGTAATTCAAAATAAATGGCGGTCGTTCCGGTTAACCGCTTATGGATTAGTTTGTTCGACCAGATTTCGTTTGGCCGAACCGAAAAAAAGCCGGAATCAAAGATTAGGATTGCCAACCATCGCTTTGATTCCGGGCTCCAGTTGTTTTCACCGTACACTCAGCATTCTGTGTGCATGCCTAGTTAAAACCCGAATGGGCCGCACTTTCCAATTCTTCTCTCATTAACCGCTTTATTTTTTATCAGATAATTCCAGCGACTTTTTTCAAGGCCAAAGCAGATAGCGGATAGTTCCACAGTTATACCGCAAAAAAGCCTGTATTTTTCGCCGATTTGGTCAGAAAAATACCGGGTCGACACAAGAAAAATTACAACGGTCACGGTTTTTCAGACATCATTCCAATTGTGATAAAATCGGGTTAATTTCAGCCGTTATCAGAAACACATAACCGAATCAAACGCCAAAGGGAGAGTTCCGCCAATGTACACAATACTCACGCTCCGACGAAAATCAGCAATCTTTTTATTAATCGCCGCGATCGGCACCGCAATTTTTATGACAAGTAATACAGTCCCCGTCAGTTTGGCGGAACGCAAAGCGGCAAACCCGCTGCTTGAGAAGTGGGAAGGCCCGTACGGCGGCGTTCCACCTTTCGACAAGGTCAAAGTCGCGGATTTCAAGCCGGCTCTCGAACAGGCAATGGAACAAAACCTCGGGGAGGTCCTTCTGATCTCCGCAAACAAAGCTGCTCCGACCTTCGACAACACAATCGGCGAGATGGAACGCTCGGGTGCGTCGCTCGAACGCCTGATGGCGGTCTATGGCATCTGGAGCGACAACATGAGCACGCCGGAATTTCAGGCTGTTGAAACAGAAATGGCACCAAAGCTGTCAGCGATGTCGGATAAGATCACGCAAAATGCCGAGCTATTCAAACGGATCGAAGCCGTATACAATTCGCCGGATAAAAAGAATATGACGCCCGAACAGCAGCGTTTGAGCTGGGTGTATTACACAAACTTCGTCCGGTCGGGTGCAAAATTGGATAGTGCTAAAAAAGCCAGGCTTTCAGAGATCAATCAACAGCTCGCCGGCCATTTCACAAAATTCGGGCAGAATTTGCTGGCTGAGGAAGGCGGGCAGTTTTTAACAATAAAAAGCGAAGCCGAACTCGCCGGTCTTTCGCAATCGTTCAAGGATTCGGCCGCCGCCGCGGCGACCGGCAAAAAGGTACCCGGCTCATGGGTTATCTCAAACACGCGCTCGTCGATCGATCCGTTCCTTACATATTCCGACCGCCGCGACCTTCGTGAAAAAGCTTGGAAAATGTTCGTCAACCGCGGCGACAACGCCGACGCTAATGATAACAACTCGATTATTTCGCAGATTCTGCAGCTTCGGGCCGAACGGGCGAAATTGCTTGGTTTCAAGACGCATGCTCATTGGCGGCTCGAAAATACGATGGCCAAGACACCCGAGCGGACACTGGAACTAATGGAAGGCGTCTGGCCGGCGGCGGTTGCCCGCGTGAAGGAAGAGGTCGCGGATATGCAGGTTCTTGCCGATAAGGAAGGAGCAAAAATAACCATCGAACCCTGGGATTATCGCTATTACTCGGAAAAGGTGAGAAAAGCGCGTTACGATCTGGACCAGAACGAGGTCAAACAATATTTGCAGCTGGACAAGATACGCGACGGAATGTTCTGGGTCGCGGGAGAGCTTTTTAATTTTACCTTTACGCCGGTAACGAATGTTCCCGTTTTCCACCCAGACGTGACGGTATGGGAAGTGAAGGACAAAACTAACGGAAAACATGTCGGGCTTTGGTATTTCGATCCGTACGCGCGTGACGGCAAGCGTTCCGGTGCGTGGATGAACGACTACCGGTCACAGGAGCGAATGGACGGAGAAATTACGACGATCGTTTCGAACAACTCGAACTTTGTTAAGGGCAAAGCGGGCGAGCCGGTCCTTATCTCGTGGGACGACGCAACTACGATGTTTCACGAATTTGGCCATGCCCTGCACGGCCTTTCGTCAAATGTTACATACCCGTCGCTTTCGGGCACGAACGTCGCCCGCGATTACGTCGAGTTTCCTTCCCAGCTGCTTGAGCATTGGCTTTCCACACCGGAAGTGCTTCAAAAATTTGCCGTGCATTATCAGACAGGCAAGCCCATCCCGCAAAATCTTGTTGATCGCATCGCCAAGGCTGCAACCTTTAACGAGGGCTTTGATACGACCGAATATCTGTCGAGCGCTCTGGTAGATATGAAATTGCACCTTGCGGGCGATCAAAAGATCGACCCCGATAAATTCGAACGCGAAACGCTCGCTCAGCTTGGCATGCCAAAGGAATTGGTGATGCGTCACCGGACTCCGCAATTCGGCCACGCTTTCAGCAGCGACGGTTACTCGGCAGGATATTACAGCTATTTATGGTCGGATGTGATAACCGCCGATGCCTTCGGTGCATTCGTCGAAGGGAAGGGCCCGTATGACAAAACGGTCGGTGCGAAACTGGTCAAGCATGTATTCTCGATAGGAAATACTGTCGACCCGGCCGAGGCTTATCGGCAATTCCGCGGCCGCGACCCGAAAGTTGAAGCTTTGATGAAAAAACGCGGATTTCCTGTAAAGGAAACCGCCGTCAAGTAGAGCAAGAATAAGACCGCGATTTTTGCGTCTACTTTGTTTGTCCTCTTGTTCCGTTCTTTTTCATCTTGTTCTGTGGTCATGATTTAGATCCGACCGCAGAACAAGAAGAATAAGGCGAAGAAAGATTCCGTTATCTATCCAGTAACTAAACTTTTCGCACGGCCGTAATGCTACTCCGGGCCTATTTGCGCTTTTGTGCCTTTTCGCGGCGATATTTCGTATTACTTTCCTTGAATTCCCAAATTTTTCATACGCCGATAGAGATGGCTGCGGTCGACTCCCATCTCCTCTGCGGCCTTGCTGACATTGCCGTCGGATTCCGAGAGTTTGTGTAGGATAAACTCGCGCTGATATGCGTCCGTGGCGTCCTTGAACGATGGAAAGCGGAAGGTCGCCGCCGGTATTTCGCCATTTGAACCGAGTTCGGGCAGATCGCTCGCCGCAATTTTTTGGCTGCTAACCATTATCACCACGCGCTCGACCGTGTTCTTAAGCTCACGAACATTTCCGAGCCAAACATGGTTTTGCAAAGCATCAACGGCATCCTCGGCAAATGTTTTTGGCTTCTTCCCGTAGTCCTTCGAAAACTTGGTATTGAAATGGTCAACTAGCATCGGAACGTCTTCCAGACGCTCCCGCAGCGGCGGCACCTGAAATGGAATCACGTTCAGCCTGTAGAAAAGGTCGCGTCTGAAATGACCGTCATCGATCAAATCTTCCAACCGCTTATTCGTCGCCGAAATAACCCGGACATCGACCTTGACCGAGGTATTGCTCCCCACCGGCTCGAACCTCTGCTCCTCCAGAACACGAAGCATCTTCGCCTGCACACGCGGTGACATATCGCCTATCTCATCCAAAAAAAGCGACGCCCCATCAGCGACTTCGAACTTTCCTTTCTTCGCCGATGTCGCACCCGAAAAAGCACCCTTTGCGTGACCGAACAGCTCCGATTCGACGAGCTCTTCGGGAATCGCCGCGGAATTTATCTCGACAAAAGGCGCCGTACGCCGCTTCGATTGAGCGTGAATGGCCCGTGCGACTAGTTCTTTACCTGTGCCGCTCTCACCGGAAATTAGTACGCGTCCATCTGATGGAGCCACAACCGCGATCTGCTTTCGCAATGCTC
>JANNGV010000422.1:0-3308 GCA_031404055.1 Chloracidobacterium sp. | reverse complement strand
CAGCGCATTGGTGGCCACCGTCGTGCCCATCTTGACCGCCCTTATCGACCCCGGCGGCGGCGCATCGGTGCCCATGATCTCGCGGATGCCCTGCACGGCGGCATCGCGATACCGCTCAGGGTTTTCCGACAACGTTCGAGTTTTCGGCCGGATTTCTTACGCCCTTCTCGAATGGAACGCAGATCACATATCTGGACGAATTGACCGCTGAAGTGCTTTCAAAATCTATAGAAAACGGGCACGTTACAGGCATGGTCGGCGTTCCGGCACTGTGGGAAATGCTGCACCGCCGGATCAAAACACGGCTTCGTGAGAAGGGCGATTGGATCGCGGACGCGGCGGACAGCATGATTGAATTTAACGCCTGGATACGCGACAATACGCCGTTCAATCTCGGCCCGATCGTCTTTTTCCCGATCCATCAGGGTATGGGCGGCAAGATGCGGTATTTGATATCAGGCGGCTCGGCTTTGAGCGAGAAAGTGCAGAAGGATTTGCACGGGCTTGGGTTTACGGTGCTCGAAGGGTATGGCCTGACTGAATCATCGCCCGTTCTGACCGTCGCTCGTCCCGGCAATAAACTGCTGAGAGGCAGCGTAGGTAAACCACTCCCTGGCGTTGAGGTTATGATCGATTCGCCGGACGAAAATGGTGTCGGAGAGGTATTGGCTCGCGGACAGAACGTGATTGTCGGCTACTACTATAACGAAAAGGCTACGGACGCAGTGCTAAATGATCGCTGGCTGAAAACGGGCGATCTTGGCCGTCTCGATGAGGACGGGAACCTCTTTATCGTCGGCCGTTCAAAGGACGTGATAATCGATTCGAACGGCAAGAACATTTACCCGGACGAGATCGAAGATTTATACGGCAAATCCGGTTTTATCAAAGAAATGAGTATTGTCGGGCTGCCGGACGATGACGGCGGCGAGAAGATCGCGGCGCTGGTTGTGCCTGATTACGAATACGATATCGCCTCGTCACGGGCCGAAGTGAATAAAAAGGTCGAGCTTCATTTCCGCGAGGTTTCGGCGGGATTGGCGTTCTTCAAACGCGTAAAGGTGCTGCACGTCACGCCCTTCGAATTACCGCGGACGGCGACGCGTAAGGTAAAGCGTGCCGAGGTGGTCGAAATGGTGCAGACGCTTGAGCAGCGGTCGAAAAATAAGACAAAGGTCGTTTCCGAATCGAAGGGCGACGACAACGTTCTTTGGATAAGAAAGATCGTTGCAAGCGTTTCCAACCGTCCGCTTTCGGACATTGCGGTTGAGGATAAGCTTGCTGATCTTGGTTTCGATTCACTGATGTTCGTTGAACTGCAGGCTGCGGTTGAAGATGCGGGCGGACGTGTGCTTTCGCCGGACACACTGAATGAGGCCCAGTCGGTTCGCGAACTCCTGACCGCCGTTCAGCGCGTCGACAAATCGAAAAAACTTGCGGACGAGCCAAAGGTCGAGGAGAAAAAGGAAGAAGAGATAGTGATTCCGTCAATTCTCCGCAAACTGGGGAATTCGCTGGTCGATTTCGCTCAAGACACGCTTTACGAAGGTGTGCTAAACACGCATATCGACGGCGAAGGGAACGTTCCGCAGCACATCAACTTTATCGTCGCTCCGAATCATACTTCGCATATCGATACTGGCCTCGTGAAAAAAGCTCTTGGCAAGGATGTTGCTGAGCAGACTGTGGCGGTCGCGGCAGCGGATTACTGGTTCGATACAAAATATAAGCGTGCCTACATGAACAATTTCACGACGCTTGTTCCGATTGAACGCACCGGCAGCCTGCGACAATCGCTGCGGCATGTGACGCAAATACTACACGATGGTTATAACGCGCTGATCTTTCCCGAAGGCGGTCGCCAGGAAAGCGGCGAGATCGCCGAATTCAAACCGATCATCGGCTACCTTGCCCTGAATCAGAAAATCGGAATTTTGCCGATCTACATTTGGGGCACTTACGAGGCGTTTCCGAAGGGAACGATCATTCCGAAAACCGGCAGTCTTGGAGCAAAGGTCGGAGCAAAGGTCGGACGCTTTCTCGAATACGACGATCTGCGAAAAATGACCGATGGCGTCCCGAATACAGAGGCGTACCGGCTGGTCGCCGCCCGCGTTCAGCACGAGATCGAAAATATGCGCGACGGAAAACGCGATAAGTTTGACGTTGTCGCGGTGCGCAAAGCGTGGAAGGCCGAGCGGAGGAAGACGAGGAAACAGGAGCCCGTGATCGACGTATAAAATCTCACCGCCGAGACGCGGAGACGCAGAGGAATTATGAGTCTTGTTCGTTTCTCAATACTGATATTTACAATAGGTTTGTCCGCGACTGCGCTTATCTTCGGACAGACAGCGAACAAAAAAGAGTTAGAGTCGCAGGTCAAGAACGAGTTTCTCCACGCCTGGAACGGTTACAAAAAATACGCCTGGGGGAACGACGATCTGAAGCCGCTGAGCAAGTCGTATCACAATTGGTATCCGCAGCCGCTGTTGATGACGCCGGTCGATGCACTCGATACTATGTATTTGATGGGCATGAAAGACGAGGCGGACAAGACGCGGAAATACATCACGGCCAACCTCACATTCGACAAAGACATTTCGATTCAGAATTTTGAGATCACGATCCGGCTGCTTGGCGGACTGCTTTCTTCTTATCAGATAACGGGCGATAAAAAGCTGCTTGCGATGGCGGATGATCTGGGGACACGGCTGCTGCCTGTGTTCGATTCGCCGACCGGACTGCCCTATAAATACGTCAATCTGAAAACCGGTAAAACGCGCGGCGAGGTTTCAAATCCGGCAGAGACGGGAACTTTGCTGATCGAATTCGGCACGCTGAGCAAGCTGACAAAAAAGCCTGTCTATTACGACAAGGCGAAGCGGGCGTTGGTCGAGACATATAAACGCCGCTCGTCGATCGGGCTGGTCGGAACAAATATCAATGTCGAAACTGGAAAATGGACGAATACCGACAGCCACATCAGCGCGGAGATCGATTCCTACTACGAGTATCTTCTAAAATGCTGGGTGCTTTTCGGCGACAAGGAATGCAAGCAGATGTGGGACGAGAGTATAGGGGCGATCAACAAATACCTGGCTGACGAACAACAAGATATGCGATTGCGGGATGTTTCTACCGGTAAGCCGGCCGGAATTGTGAATCTATGGTACGGTCACGCCGATATGAACACCGGCAAGCGAACCGAAACAACCACCGGAGCACTCGATGCGTTCTTCCCAGCCGTGCTTGCATTATCAGGCGACCTGCCGCGTGCGAAACGTTTGCAGGATTCAATGTTCACGATG
>JANNGV010000421.1:0-11052 GCA_031404055.1 Chloracidobacterium sp. | reverse complement strand
GCTCGGTTGACGGAGGGACCTTTACCGCCTGTGCTTCGCCGTTCGCCACGGCACCCTTGGCAAACGGCCCGCATACATTTGCCGTCAGGGCCGTGGACGCGGCGGGCAACACCGACGCGTCGCCTGCAGCTTTTGCGTGGACGGTGAATGTGGTGACACCTCCGTTTACCGTAAATAACGGCGGCGAAGGTACGGACGCGACACCGGGCGACGGCGTTTGCGAAACGGCGGCTGGCAACGGCATCTGCACACTGCGGGCGGCGATAATGGAGGCAAATGCTCTGGCGGGCAGCGACATTATCAACTTCGGTGCGGGAATAACAACTATCAATACGGTGACGAGCCTTCCTGCAATAACGACGACTATGACCATTCAGGGCACGGTTATCGTTGAAGTTTTGGGAGACACGGCCAACCAGGTATTTAATGTCGCGAGCGGGGGAAATTTGACGCTCGTTAACTTAAAGGTTCAGGATGGCGGCGGAACGGTCGGGGCCGGATTGCAGAATCTGAACGGCGGCACAGTCCTGCTGACTAACTGCGAGTTTTCATTCAACACAGCTGCATTCTCAGGCGGCGGTATCCGCAATGACGGCGTTATGACCATCAATTTGAGTGACATCATTTTGAATCAGGCCGGCATTCGCGGAGCGGGAATCTTTAACGGGCCGCTTGGGTCCCTG
The DNA here is from genome assembly GCA_031404055.1 of Chloracidobacterium sp. Taxonomy (GTDB): domain Bacteria; phylum Acidobacteriota; class Blastocatellia; order Pyrinomonadales; family Pyrinomonadaceae; genus OLB17. The sequence continues at coordinate 10,369 of JANNGV010000421.1, read as the reverse complement.
ACTATCAATGACAGCAATGTCAACGGCAACGATAATGATCCCGGCACCGGCGGCGGCGGAATAAGCAACGAGGGCACGCTGACCGTCAACCGAAGCCTTATTGACGGCAATTTGACGCTCGGCAACGGCGGCGGCATCGAGAACCTTAACGGCACCGGTATCGTGACCATTACAAACAGCACGATATCCTTTAACTCCGCATTCAACGCTAATGGCGGCGGAATATTTAACAGCCTGACGGGCACGATTAACCTCAACAATTCGACCGTTACGAATATAAATTTCGCGGTTAACGGCGGCGGCATCTTTAATGACATTGGCTCAACTGTTAATGCCCGTAGCTCTATCATTGCCAAAAACCAGGCAACGACGGCCGGGCCGGACGTGTCGGGCGGTTATGCCTCGCCTTCGTTCAATCTCGTTGGCGAGTCTGACGGCTCATCGGGTTTTGTGAACGGCGTCAACAACAATATCGTCGGCACGACCGCAATGCCGGTTGACCCGCTGCTCGGGCCGCTTGCGGACAACACCGGGCCGACGCGGACCTATGCCGTGCTGCCGAATAGCCCGGCGCTTGATAAGGGTAACGCGTTTGGCGCGACCACCGACCAACGCGGGTTTGCACGTATATACGACAATCCGAGCATTCTAAACGCGGCGGATGGGACTGATATCGGATCATTCGAACGAACGGCACCCACGGCCGCCGACGCGTCGCTTGGAGGACGCATCACCAATGCGGACGGGCGGGGAATCCGTAACATTCGGCTTGTGATATCGGGCGGCAGGCTGACCGAGCCGCGAACGGCTTTGACCGGATCGTTCGGCTATTTTAACTTTGAAGGGTTGCGGGTCGGCGAAACGTATATTGTCAGCGTCAGCGGCAAACGCTATGTTTTCCAGAATCCGACACGCGTTGTTTCGCTGGTAGACGAGATTGCGGATGTCGATTTCGTGGCTGAGCCGCGTTGATAATCACGTCAGCCTAACCACCCCGTCAGACGACCACCCCGGCAACGAAGCGTCGCCACCCCTCCTCAAACCAGGAGGGAGCTTTTGATACTGAGTTGCGTTGATGCGTGAGAATTATTTGGCAACTTCGTCGCAAGAATGAGAGAACCACCCCGTCAGCCGAAGCGGCTGCCACCCCTCCTCAAACCAGGAGGGGAGTTTTTTTGTCGCGGTTTGTAAATAGAAAAGGCTCCGTGGACTAGACGGAGCCTTGGAGGATCGAAGATGGGCGGACTGCGTCGGGAATTGCCGACCCGCCGTTTCGGTTATTTCGGTTATTAAGCCAATAACATTGCCCACTTCTCGTTATGCAGCCCCAAGCTGCATTTTTTGACTCACGCAAACCGTATTGCAAAAACAGTTTTACGGAGCCGCAAGTATAAATCCCTTTATACTCACGTATTATTCCACGCGTTCGCCCGCCTAATGTTCCAAAAATTGTCAGTCTGTAACCGGGAATAAAAACGCTCAGTCTTACTAATAAGTCTTAGAAGGGAAACTGACGCTTCGACAGGTCGCACTCATCGTTTTCTTTCGATAACCTGATTTTTCGCTACATAATCTTAATGGGAGACATACGATGGCTTTAACCTTACTTTCCGGTTCACGGAACCGATTCAGAATTTTCTTTCCGGCATTAATTTCAACGCTTTTATTCGCGGTTTCCGTTTCGCTCGCGCAGCCGCCGGCCGCGAGCATTGATATCAGCGTCAAGGAAACGAGCGATGCTGTTATCTCCGGAGCTACTGTAAAGATCGCAGGTCAAAACGGCGCGGCTCAAACTGCTGTAACCGGCGGTGACGGTATCGCCCGGTTCAATGATGTCGAGCCGGGCAGCTATCGTATTCACGTCGATGCGGCGGGATTCCCGAACGTCATTCGCGAAGTTTCGGTAAAAGCTGGGGAGTCAGGCCCGGTCGAAGTTGTGTTGGCCCTCGGCATAATTCGAGAGGATGTAACCGTAACGGCCACCCGCACGCAGATCTCGTCGTCCGAGACCGCGGTGCCCGTCACCATCGTCGGCAGGGAAGAGATCGAGCGAAAGGCGGTCAATACCATCGGTGATATTTTTCGAACCCTGCCCGGCACTTCGACCTCGAGCGAGGGCCCGTTTTCGGTCCGGCCTCGCATCCGCGGACTGGACAGTAATCGCGTGCTTGTCCTCGTAGACGGCGAACGCCTGAATAATAGCCGTACCTCGACCGGTCAGTCAGGCATTGAAACCGGGCTGGTCGAAACGTCGCAGATCGAGACGGTCGAGGTAGTGCGCGGAAGCGGGTCGGTGCTCTACGGTACCGATGCTCTGGCCGGGACGATCAACATTATTACACGTGATACGCCGGCAAGGCGTGACAGCGGTATCAGGTTTGGTGCCGCACTTGACACCTTTTACAGTTCGAACGAGAAAGGCCGACGCGGAAATCTCGCTATTACTGGTTCGAGCAAATTTTTTGCGTTTCGCGTCGCTCAGTCTCTCGAACGTTTTGATAATTATTTTACAGGAAAGGCTGACGGTGATGTGCCTGCTGGGGTGCTGGCGATCGGCGGCATCACGGACGATGGCGAGGTTTTGAATTCACAGTCTCACGGCGGAAATACGCAGGCGACCGGACGTTTCTTCCTCAATGACACTAATACCGTCCGCGTGAACTATGAGCGTCGGCGGGCGGCAAATGTCGGCTCAGCGGCTTTGGTTGGCGTGTTCAACGGCTTCTTTCCTTTTTCGAACCGCGACAAGTTCAGCGGGCGTTACGACACGGTGAACCTGACCGAATACCTGCAGCGTGTTTCGGTCAGCGCCTATTACCAAAAGCAGCTTCGAAACTTCACTAACATTCTGACGGTCGGTCCGGTTCCGCCATTCTTTCCCGGCCAATACCAATTCAGCGAGACGGTCACTAATACGAAGACGGCCGGGTTCGATCTGCAGACCGATTGGAAACTTGGCAGCAGGAATCAGTTGGTTGCAGGTGCAAGCTTTTTCCGCGATGCAAATACGGATCAGAGGTTGCTGGTCACGGCCAGCACATCTTTCTCACCGAACCGTACGATCCGAAACACCCGCAGTGTTCCCGATGCTGATCTGACGAACATCGCGGCTTTTGCCCAAAACGAGTTTCGAGTGAACACTCGCCTGAAATTAATCGGCGGCGTGCGTTACGACCGTTTTTCGACAAATGCGAAGCCGACGGCGGAGTTCACGCTTGATCCCAGATTTACGCCAACTCAGATCGAAGATCTTGGGCTCGCAGGTGTAACGGATGGATTGAAGGTAAGCAACACCGCGATCACGGGCGATCTCGGGGCGGTTTACAGGTTAACCAAGATAATAAGTGCTTCGGCACGAATTGGACGCTCTTTTCGCACGCCGAATCTTTTTGAACGCTTCTTTACCGATCCGGGCTCGGTCGATGGATTTCTGGTAGGAAACACAAGGTTGGTGCCCGAAAGCGGCATTAATTTTGATACGAGCGTAAAGTTCAACGCCAGCCGGTTCGTCGGTGCCGTGACCTATTTTAATAACTACTACGAAAACTTTTTGGCGACGCCGATCGCCCGCGACCGTGCGGGTGTTCCGATCACGCTTCCCAGGCCGGGCCGATCGCCGCTTGCGGTGTTTCAAACGCAAAATGTAAGAGAGGCCAGGATTCAGGGTTTTGAAGCGGAAATAGAGGTCCCGATCAAGATCAGCTTGGGCTACCTAACGCCGTACGGAAATTTCAGTTACCTTCGCGGTGATAATTTGACCGAGGGCGTTCCGCTCGATTCGATCAGCCCGTTTCGGACGAACGCCGGCTTCCGCTGGCAGAATTTTCTGAAAAATTACTTCGTGGACTACAATGCTCGAATCGTGGGGAAACAGGAGCGTCTTTCGCCGACGTTCCTGCTGCCCGTAACGCAGGGTGGAAACGGCGGTCCGGAACCTGGATTTGTCGCACACAATGTGAGCGGCGGGTATTATCTCCGCCGAGAGCGGTTTAACTTTAGTGTTAACTTGGGCGTTTCCAACATATTCAATCGCTCGTACAACGAGCAATTTGTTTACGCACCGGCCCGTGGACGATCATTTACTATCGGCACAACCTGGGAAATTAAATGAAAAAAAGCTCCGTGGACTAGACGGAGCCAAATAGAGGATTGAAGAGGGTTTATGACGGTCTGAAATTGCCGTAACAGGCCGCTTTAAGTTATTTATGTATAACAAAACCACTCTCAATAAATACACAGCCCCAAGCTGTGCACCAGATTTAGATGCAAATTCCGTGCCGTGCAATACCTTTAATTGCTAAAGGCCATAAGCATTGTGTTTAGCGGATTATTTGCGAGATGTGATACGAGTCACGAGAGTTCGATTGTGACCAAATGTACCGGAAACAGTCACTTCGAGTGCCAAATAACGTAACAAAATAAGACGCGGGATCGAATGATCCCGCGTCTTATGCTGAGATAGCAATCAGGCTATTTTGACTTTACCGCCATGAAAATCATGTTTCCGAGGCCGGGAACGATGAGAGTACCGCTCATTTTCTCGCCCTCAATCTTGCCATCAAGCTGAATTTCCATCTGCTGGCCCTGGACGTCGGCTTTGATGATCGCTTTCACGATCGTACCGCTGACTTTACCTTTCTCCAGCAGGCCATTGCCGAGGGCGGACGAAGTAGTTCCGGCGAAATCAGCACCTTCCTGCTTGAGGTCAAGGTCAATCTGAACGATCTGTCCGCCCGCATCGACTGTCATGTTCCACCTGCCTGAAACATTAGCCCCCGCTGCCGCCGTCATGTCTGAGGGCTTTGCCAGCATAACGGTTTTTGGATCGACCGTAATCTCACCTAATCGCTGTGCAACAGACGGCGTCATTGTCTCTTGATATCGGCCGCCGAGATGTTTGGCAAGAAACTTCTCCGAGGTGGCGATCATCGCCATGTTATTGACCGGACGTGCAAAGCCATGACCTTCGTCCGGTGCAACCAGATACTCGACGGGATAATTACGATCCCGTAGTGCAATTACGATCTGATCGGACTCACGCTTATTGACACGCGGGTCGTTTGCTCCCTGCACGACGAGAAGCGGTGTCTTGATCTTGTCGGCATAGGTCAACGGCGATTGACGCTTCATCTGAGCCAGGCCTTCAGGTGTGTTCGGATCGCCCATTCGTTTATAGAATACCGTGCGGATCGCCTCCCAGTAAGGCGGAATCGCTTCGAGCAGTGTTTGCAGATTTGACGGAGCGACGATCGCAACCGACGCAGCATATTCATCCGGTGTAAATGTCACGCCGGCAAGTGCTGCATAGCCGCCATAACTTCCGCCCATAATCGCGACACGCTTCGGATCGGCAATGCCCTGTTCGACCAGATACTTCTTGCCCCAAGTGATGTCGTCCTGCATCTTCTGGCCCCATTCGTTGTTGCCTGCGTTCAGGAATTTCTTGCCATAACCGGTGGACGCACGAAAATTAGGCTGCAGAACCGCATAACCCCGGTTTGCCAGGAATTGTGCATATGAGTGATAGCCCCACGAATCGCGTCCCCACGGCCCGCCGTGTATGTATAAAACCGTCGGCAGATTCTTGCCGTTCGATCCTTTTGGAATTGTCAGGTAAGCGGGAATTTCAAGCCCGTCCGACGATTTGTACCGGACGGCTTTCATCGGCGAAAGGGCGTTGCGATCGAGCTTTTCACGCACTTGATACAGCGTTTTCAAGTTTCGGTTCTTTCGGTCGTAGAGCCAAACCGTGCCCGGATCGACATCGCTATTGGTTACGACTATCCATTTGGTCTCGTCTTTCGTGCCGGACTGAAAATTAACCTCGCGGTCGCCGAGCTTTTTCTTTATGTCGTTGTACGCCTTTTCGAACTCTTTGTTTTTAAAGTAAATTCGCGGTCGGTCGTCATTGTAAGATGTGGCGAGAATTTCATCACTAAGATCCGAAAAGCTTGCTCCGCCAAAATCGACCTTGCCGAGCGGATCGCTTTCAACCTTTTCAATCGCTCCGGTCTCGACATCCACCAGGACAAGCTCGGTCAGATCGAGATTGCCTTTATTCGTCTGCATGTAAACGCGTTTGTTGTCTTTGTGAAAACGCACCGGGCCGCATGTTTCGAAGGCATTGCAATCATAGACCTTTGTCGCTTTCCCGTCGGCCCCGATCTTCAGGATTTCAGTATCGCCATTCTGAGCAGCACGCATCGCAAGCCGGAGCTTGTCGGCGTTGTCAAAAACCATTCCCTGATAACGGTCTTTATTTTCACTAATTAACGTGCGTTCGCCGGTCGAGATCTTTATCTTGTAAAGGTCGTGCCAAGCCTTATCGCGTTCATTGAGACCAACATAGATGGCGTCCGGGTCCGAATCAGGCACGGCCTGTATCATCGCACGGATTCCTTTTGCGTCGGTGATGTTGCGGGCAGCCGGAACGTCCGAACCGGTAGCGGGTTTATCGGCGGGATTGACGGCGTAGACATTGAAATTCTCGTCACCGCCCTTGTCCTGAACGAACAGGATGAACCGACCGTCCCGCGACCAAAAGTAGCTTCGCACGGGCCGTGCAGTGTCAGCCGTCATCGGTCGTGCCGCGTCAAAGGGCTCATCAACGCCCTTTACCCAAACATTCATCGTGTCCTTGTAGGGCTTGATAAACGAAATATACTTGCCATCCGGCGAGATTTGAGCACCCGCGTATTCCGGATTGCCGAAGATGAGTTCACGGTCAATCAACGCCGGCTGCTGTGCCTGCGATCTGGTGGAAAATGCCGTCATGGTCACAAAAATACTGAGAGCAATTAGTAGTTTTTTCATAAGTTTGGTTTCCTTTCCGGATAGGTACGATTCGATTAAATGGATTGTTTCCGCAAAAATGAATTAAATATCGCCGATCCACGCTTTTTTACGAAACTTCGCTTCGCTCCAGAAGGCCCTGATTAATTCGATCTGCGGATCTTCGCCTTTTCTGATAAGCACGGTGATCACGTCGAAGCGAAACGCGATCTCTTTTAGCCCGAATATTCTGCGATAGATGCGTGCGGTGCGTGTAATTTGCCTTTGCTTGCGGCGATCGACGGCTGATAGCGGTCCCGCGAATTCAGCCGAACGTCGCGTTTTTACCTCAGTGAAGCACAGTGTGTCGTTTTCCAACGCGATCAGATCGATCTCGCCGGATACCTGAACGCCCTTCGAATTTCTGCCGACCGGCACCTTGAAATTCGCTACGACCAGCCTGAAACCGTGCCGGATCAAAAATTCGGCGGCCATCCGCTCACCCAAATCTCCAAGCTCCCTTGAGCTTTGTGAGCGAACTTGTTTATCCTGAATAACAACCGACAAAGTTTGCGACATCTTTAAAAAGGGGTAATTTATGAACTCAGATTGTATCAAAAAGTTTTCCGCAATAGTAACGATTCTGTTCAGCACAGTGTTTATCGCCTGTGGTCAGGCAGCTGAGCCGGTGAAGCCTACAGCGGCGACTCCGCTTCCCGCGATCGTGCCGTTCGAAAGGCCTGTTGTAACGAGCGTAGATCCCGCTTTGCTGCCAAAGCCGTTTGCTACTGAAAGTGTACGCCGTAGTTCTAAACGCATACCGCAGCCTGCCGACGCCAAGCTTCACTTACCAAAAGGCTTTGCCGTCAACGTCTTTGCCGAAGGTAATTTCCGGGAGCCGCGATGGATGGCTTTGGCACCGAATGGCGACGTTTTTCTGTCGGATGCACGGGCGAATTCGCTGATCGTCCTGCGTGACAAGAATAAGGACGGTGTTGCCGAGGAGCGTTTCGTGTTTTCCGATGCGTTATCGCAGCCGTTTGGTATCGCGTTTCATAAGGATTGGGTGTATGTCGCGAACACCGATTCGGTTGTCCGATTCAAATACAAAAGCGGTCAGACAGAAGCCGATGGCCAGCCGGAAAGGGTCGTCGAACTTACCGCTGGCGGCTATAACCAGCACTGGACGCGTAACATCTTATTCTCGCCGGACGGCACAAAGATGTTCGTTTCGATTGGTTCGGCATCAAACGTAAGTGTCGAACCCGATCCGAAGCGTGCGGCAATTTCTGTTTATGATCCCGACGGCAAAAATCATCGTATTTACGCATCGGGCCTTCGAAATCCTATTGGTTTGGCATGGAATCCGAAGACCGGACAGCTCTGGACGGCCGTCAACGAACGTGACGGACTAGGCGACGATCTCGTGCCGGATTATGCAACGTCCGTCAAGGAAGGCGGCTTTTACGGCTGGCCTTATTCGTACATCGGGCAGAACGAAGACCCGCGTCGGAAGGGTGAGAACCCTGAGTTGGTCAAAAAAGCTGTTGTGCCCGATGTGTTGTTCACCTCGCATGTCGCTGCTCTCGGCATCCAGTTCTACACCGGCAAAATGTTCCCGAAGGAGTATCAGGGAGACGCATTTGTCGCTTTTCACGGCTCATGGAACAGGCAAAAGCTTTCGGGTTACAAGATCGCACGAATCCGCTTTAAGGACGGAAAACTTGTCGGCAATCAATATGAAGATTTCGTCTCAGGCTGGCTTCCGACTGAAAACAGCAATGAGGTCTGGGGCCGTCCGGTCGGTTTATTGGTGGCCGCCGACGGCTCACTCCTTATCACCGATGACGGTGCCAACAAAGTTTGGCGTGTGAGCTACGGCAAATAACTAACGTGCATTGATAGCCAAAGAAGTAAGCAGGTTTTCTAACGGTCGCGTTTCTGCCCGTAGGTGTAACAGTTAGAGGTGTTACAAACTGTTACGCTGTTACACCTGTTACAGTTACGGATTACAAAAAAGTTTATGGAGAGCCGTCTAATTGCGATAGAATGACGGTATGGAAGCGGTAAAAGACAATGTGGTTTGCATCGATCCGGAGATTATGAGTGGAACGCCCGTGTTTAACGGCACACGTGTTCCTATTCAGTCCTTATTTGATTGGCTGGAAACAGAAACGCTGGATGAATTTCTGGATAACTTTCCATCTGTTTCTCGCGAGCAGGCAATAGAAGTACTTCGTCTTGCCGAACGTTATGTGACATCGCCATCAATGCTTCATGAAAATCTTGCTCGATGAAAATCTGCCGAGAAAGTTGAAGTTGAGTTTTGGCACCGATCACGAACTGTTTACAGTCCGGGAAATGAACTGGCTTGGTAAAAGAAACGGAGAGCTTCTCGGTTTAATGACTTTCAATGGTTTTGACGCCTTTGTGACCATCGACAAGAATTTGCGACATCAACAGAATCTGGACCGCTTCCCCATCATACTTTTCGTTCTTGATGCTCCTAACAACAAAATCGACACGCTTCAACCGTATGTCGAGAAGCTTGCGAAGATTTTGAGTGGTCCTCTAGAGGAACAGGTTGTCTCTATTGATTTTGACAGACCTTTCTAAACCCGTCGGCAGTCATGCTAAAGTTGTCTGTTATACTTGAATAATACAGAGCAATATATGACACCTGAGATCAAAGAGGCACAGACGGCGGCTGGGGCCGAGAAGCAGCGTTGGGAAGCGGATACCTTGCGGAAGGTTTTGGATAAGACTGCGGAGCGGAAACAGTCGTTTGAGGGCGTTTCGCTTGAGTCTGTTGACCGGCTTTATACTGACGCGGATAGCGACGATCTGGACGTAGGCTTTCCCGGCGAATATCCGTACAAACGCGGCATTCACCCGACCGGCTATCGCGGCAAGCTGTGGACAATGCGTCAGTTTGCCGGGTTCTCTTCGCCTGAGCAGACCAACCGGCGTTTTAAATACTTGATGGCCCAGGGGCAGACTGGATTGTCTGTCGCATACGATCTGCCCGCTTTGATGGGTCTTGACGCCGACTCTCCATTGAGCGAGGGCGAGGTTGGGAAATGCGGAGTTGCAGTGTCGAGCCTTGCCGATTTTGAAGTGCTGTTTGACGGGATTCCGCTTGATTCGGTCACCGTTTCGCAGACGATCAACGCACCTGCTCCGATCTTCCTCGCGATGTACCTCGTCGTTGCTGAGAAGCAGAAGGCCGACTTTTCGAAGATCTCCGGCACGCTGCAGAACGACATTCTAAAGGAATACATCGCCCAAAAAGAGTGGATATACCCGATCAAACCGGCGATGAAGCTCGTCATCGACACCTTTGAATACACGGTCAAACACGTGCCGAAATACAACCCGATCTCGGTCAGCGGTTATCACATTCGAGAGGCCGGGGCGACCGCTTTGCAGGAATTGGCGTTCACATTGCGTGATGGCGTCGAGTACGTGAAGTATGGCGTTGACCGAGGGATGGATGTCGATGATTTTGTCCCGCGTCTGTCGTTCTTCTTCAATGCACACAACGATTTCTTCGAAGAAATCGCCAAATACCGAGCCGCACGCGTCGTCTGGGCACGGA
>JANNGV010000420.1:0-2315 GCA_031404055.1 Chloracidobacterium sp. | reverse complement strand
CGCGAAAGATAAAGCCGTAATTAGGAAGCGACACGCCGTAGATGCGGTGGAGCGTTGAAAGATGAGGAATGCCGGCGGCTATCGAGGGGCCGCATCCTAGCTCGAGTTGGGCGGGCAGATGCTCGGCGATCTGCTCGGGTGAAATTATTGCGGGCGATCCGCGCTGAAGCGTCTTACGCAAACCCACTTCGAAAAATACCTTCCACGGACGCTCGTCCCAGCCGTCGGGAAGCCGGTAACTGTCGGTCATCAGCCATAATTCAAGGCTTTCGTAGCCGTACGGAAGAGCGCGGCCACGCTTTGCGTCTTCCGGGTGAACGCGGCAGCGCGCGAGGCGTACGACGAGATCGCCACGGCGAAACCGTTCCTGGTCAAGACCTCTGGCCTTTTCGCGTCCGTCCGCAAGCCACTCGCCTTCACGAAGCCTCAACCGGATCTCCGCTTCGTATTCGTCGACATCCGCCGACGGCAGACTAACGTGCATCCACAGGTATGCGTGACGCAGAACGAAAGACAAGCCCTCGACACCGTATTCATCATTAAAATGAACTATTCGCCGCCGCATGTCGTCCGGCTCAGTCCAACCTGAAAGCCGGGCATTAGAGGGGTGCTGATGGCGACGCCAAATGGATTCGGTTGAACGCCGATGCCAGCCGCTAGCGTCCGAGTCGATATGATTTTGATAGCGCCACATTTGGCGCTCGGATAGCTCTGGGATGATTACAAAAGGGAACCTCATTGTTTATTTCCTTTCAGCGAGAACCAACAAGTCGGCTGATTCGCACTTTGCGTCAAGCCGGTCTAGCTCTGGTTCGGTGAGAAAGCCGCGCAACAGCCTAATATTACACTCGCTTTCAATTTCAAGCATCCGAAACCCGGCCTGATCCAACAACAATTTCAAACTCTCGACCGAAAAGAGCCAGAGATGATCGCTCCTGTACGAACGGTAGGACGCGCCGAATATCTCGCGTTCGCGAGCCTGCATATTAGGCACGACGAGTGCCAAAACCCCGTTTGGTGACACGGCTTGGTTGGCTAGCCTTAGCTCCCCGGCCGGATCTTCGAGATGTTCCATGAGAAACTGGTAGCAGACTATGTCGTAGGATCCTTTGGTGATGGAATCAGTTCCTATTGCGCTTTCAAGCGTACCCGTGAAGGTTTTATGACCATAAATCTCTTTCGCGATCTTTGCCGCATGAGGGTTAATATCAATACCGGTCGTGATGAGTCCGAGGCTCTCTGCACCGGCCCGCGTAAATCCAAATCCACTGCCGATTTCCAAAAACGTTCTTAAGGGGCGCCGAGCCCGCTGCCGAATCCATTCGACAATCCGCAGGCCTTTCGATTCGCGGTAACTGCGATCCTCCAGGTAGTTATGATATCCGGCGCCGCCGCTATGCTGCTGCTCGTAGTAGTTTCCATCCGAGTAGATCCCGCCGTCACTCGCCCCTTGCAGCAGAATGCCTAGTCCGCAAGATTCACATGCGCCATACACCAATGGCGGAGCGAAGTTCTGACGTCGTGCGGTGACGGGCGAAACCGCCTCAGCACTGCAAACCGGACATAGGCGTTCATATTCAAATGATTCGGCAAGTATATCTTCATGGGGCGAAATAGATCTCCAAACCTGTTTTAGCATACTGATGCGTTGATCAAGGCTTCCGCTTCTGTCGGGGAACCGGGCCGCAAACTTTTTATCGAAGAGCCTCCAATGCGATTCTTCAATTCGCAAGGTGCGGGTTACGAGAGAAAGGCGTTTCGGGTCGCTAATCATAAAGCTTTAAGTATGCGATAACGAACGAATGCACGGCACAGATCGACCGTCACGCCGGCTGTCACGCGAAGCGGCAATGATCCGAGAAAAGATTGTCCGGCCGTTCGTTCGTCGAAAGGCGTGGGCCATGAACAATAAGAACAACCGCGGGCCCGCGCAGCAACCATTATAAACGCCTGGAAATAGCGAAATTTATGACGCTCTTCCAACAAGGCCAGAAAACGTTCACGGCGGCAGATCAGAAATCCCGACTTGTTGTCATCCAGCCGCATGTCGAACAGGCCGTTGAGCAGTGAGTTCAGCCCGCGGGAAAGCAAATATCTAGAATCGAAGGGTTGAACCTTGCGGACTCGCGCTCCTTGTACAATGTCAACGCCCGATTCTAAATGTGTGAGGTAGAGCCGTTGAATCTCTTCCGGCCGGTATTGAAGATCGGCATCCAGAGTGCAGATGGTATTGCCACGAGCAGCCTTTGCGCCGGTTTGCCACGCTTCAGACAAACCACGATTTTTCTCGTGCCGGTAAATTGTCAGGAACGAAT
>JANNGV010000419.1:0-1942 GCA_031404055.1 Chloracidobacterium sp. | reverse complement strand
GACCGCGTTCTCGACGGGCTCCCCCCGGTAGTCGCGGGCAGGGCCTTCCGTGCGCTTCCCCGCGATGAAGATGTAGAAGTCCTGGTTCTGGCCATAAATCCATTGATTTCCAACGCTCAGCCTTAAAGGCTTTACTGAACCGCGAACGCCGTCAGCGGGTTGCCGTAGAAGGCCTCGGTCTTCCATGCTGTTCGGTCCCATTGGCCGTCTTGATCTCCAATGATCTGTACCGGTACGATGACGCGGTCGCGGCCGAGCTTGTTTGCGGCGGCAATGCCGTTGTCGAACCTTCCGTCCGGTGCGACTGTGAACTTAATGGACCTCGCTAGACGGTTGCTACGCAGGACTTTTACCTCGTACTCTCCGGGATTTGCGCTGATCTGGAAAGGAGGACCAAACAGCCCGGTGGGTTGACCGGTTTTGTCCCAACCAAGCACGCTGAAAAACTGGCAGCGGACGCGCACCCATGCCGCCTTTTGCGGCACGGTATCGGCCACGAAATGCGATGTGTCGTTGTCCACCTCAGGGTCGCAGATGGGCTTGCTAACCTGGCGGCCCTCTAAATAAACTTTGCCTATCTCGTTGCCTTGATAGAAAAGGTGAGGCTCGAAATTGCCCTGGTAGGCGCCGCGTACCCAGAACGCAACGTCGAGCCTCGGCGCTTTCATTCCGAATACGTCGCTCGGCGTCAGGAAGACGTAGCCGATGGGCAGGTTCCAGTCGTGGTTTACGAAGTAGACGAATCGCTTGGCGGCCACAGGGCCCGTTCCGCTCGACATTACTTTTTCGACTTTCGTTTTGCCGGTAAAGAGCGTTGCATCGGTGCCCGCAAGCTCGTTTCGTAAACGGATGGTAAAACTAACCGGACCGGTGTAAAGGCTGCTCTGTGCTTCGGGCACTTTCGGGCCTCCGCAACCGCCGGTATTCCACACATAGCCTTGCGGTTTTTCCTCGGTCCTGCAGTCGAATTTGACCAACCCGGTTGGAAGCGTGAATTCGACATAAAGCTGGCCGCCACTCGCGATCGGCCCGTTAACGCTAAACTCGATCTCCGGCGTCCAGCTCCAAACATCGAAATTCCCACGATAGCTTCCGACGGTGTATGGTGTCACCTGGACGGAATCTTTAATAATTGTCGGCTGATCCGAACCAATGGCCCTACCTGCGGAAGAAGCGCTGGTCGTTGTTCCTTCTGTCTTTGTCTCTGGTGGTTTGGGCTGATCGCCGTTAGGCTTTTCGATCTTCGGAATCTTCGGAATCTTCGGAATCTTGATGGTAAACTGCGCCGAGGTATCCAGGTAAACAAAAACCACGGTAGATACGAGAATAATAGCTGCAAGAATGTTTTTCACTTTGATTCTCCTCTTGTCAATTAAAAATTCGGTCCTTCATAGTCGCCGGCTATTTCTCACTTTATCCAGAAGGCAACATTAGGAAAACGTTTTGCGATCGAGATTGTATAATCGACGCCAGTTTCTTCGGCCATCCACAGTTCCTGGTGAAGAAGCGTAATTGTCATAAGCCTTTTGCCTGCCCCTGTCGTAATATTTCTGTTCTCATATTTTGCAGGGTGAATTCGACCATCAACATTGAGCACGCTCCAGTAAAAAAAACGCTGAAAGCTGCGTATTGCATTGTTCGTTTTCTGGTTGATCGATCCATCGGGATGCAGTAAAAACCCGGACCGCAATGAACCAAATGCTGCGTATTCGGGCTTTGCCCAGAGTTCGTAAAGATAACGAAACATCGCCTGGATAACCATTACGTCACCAGGATTGTTCGTCCCGCCCACCCCAACCGTGTCAAACACATTGAGTCCATAATCAGTATTACCGTCGATCGAAATCTGATCTCTTCTTGGCATTTCTCCTCCTCCTACCACCGTTAATAACACATGCGACGAGACTTCAGGGCTTAGGCTACTTTGACGCCGCCGCCGATC
>JANNGV010000418.1:0-3949 GCA_031404055.1 Chloracidobacterium sp. | reverse complement strand
AGATAAAGCCGATATATGAATTGCAGTCTTCGCTCGTCATTCGGATAGTCCCAGTACCATTTCGCCGGCAGAGCAAGGATTCTCTCAAACTCGTCCGTCGAGATACTCAATTTTTTAGCAATATATTTTTTTTCAAGCTCGATTTCGGCCGAGTCAAACGGTTTGGACCGTAGTCGTTCGATTGCAAGTTCACGGGTGATTTGGCCGCTGCAGATTTCCGAAGAAAATCGTGCCCGGCGATAGTCGATGCCGAATTTCTCGTAAAGGTAGTATGACTGGATAAAGCGCGTATATCGGGACTCATGATGCTTTTCGCCACAAGACCTGTAACCGAATTTTTCGACAAGAAAATTTGAGACCTCGTTCTGCTCAAACTTTATGCAATTTATCGGGTAGATAATACTGACACCCTTTACCAGCTTGTAATAAGCCTCCTTTTTGTAATCAAAGGTAGGGAAATTTTTCAGCTTTGTCTGACCGAATGTCTGATGAATGTGATTCAGATATTTAAGGTCTTTCGCATTGTAGTGCCAGCTTTTTGGCAGGATGCCTTCGGTCGTGAGATTTCCTGCGCTGACTATGTATTTGATATCGTACTTTGCCGCAATACTGTGGAGGGCGGCCGGGATCGCAACATCGGTCGGCGTTTCCGCTTCGGGAACCGAAGCCTTCAGGAACGATAATTGGAGGTCTCTGAATTGTTCCCAGTCAAGAACATAGCTTTGGTAATCGATACCTAGCTGGGTCGTTACGTTCTTAATATTGCTCACGGACTCATCCGAATCCCATCCGTTATCCATATGAACGGCCAAGATACGCAGACCGAGATCGTGCATAAGATAGGCCGCATAACTGCTGTCGATGCCTCCGCTCATACCAACAATGCAATCGTAAGTATTGCCGCGGCCGGCTCGCTTGACCTCGTTCACTAACCGGCCGAGCTCTCTTTCTCCCGCGTCTCCTTCTAATTGATAACGCGCTCTGATATCCAGGAATTCGGTGCAATGATTGCAAAAGCCATCATGATCGAAAACAATTTGCGGGTCCGATGTGTCCATGACGCACCGGGCGCATTGCTTAACTAGCCCGTCTTTATTCACAGTGCTTTATTGTTACCTTACAGAGGGTCGCATTTTTAATGCTGATCTTACCCGTCGTCTTCGTTAAAAGAGTTTGCCCGATGGGTAGTTGATCAATACTCCGCGCTGTTCGCCGTGATAGACAAACAGGCTTCCCGCCGCAACGCCGTTTGCGTGACCTTGCTCGAATGCTTTAATCAGATCGTTCTCACTTCCCGCCCCGCCCAGCGCGACAACCGGAATCCCGACCGATGACGTAACCGCCTTTATCAAGCCGATGTCGTAGCCGTTCATCATTCCATCACGATCAACGGATTGGATTATCAGCTCGCCCGCGCCGTTTGATTCCATGAGCTGAGCGAATTCCACCGGCTCGAATCCGGCCGCCTTTCTACCGTTAAAAATCCTGACACGATCCCTGCGAAACAAATCCTTTTTCACGTCTATGCAGACCGAGATGGTTGAGGAGCCAAATTCGTCCGAGGCTTTTCTAATAAAAGATGGATCTTGAGCGGCATATGAGCCGATGATCACCTTTTCTACCCCGCAACCTATGACTGAGCGAATATTTTCAATCGTCTGGATACCGCCGCCAACCGAAAACGGCATCGTCACTTCTTCTGCCACGGCATTGACAAACTCAAGTGAAATAAGCCGATTGTTGTGTGACGCCTCTATATCCAAAAAGATCAGCTCATCAGCTTGAAACTCATTAAAGAGCCGTGCCGCATTCAGTGGATCACCAATGTACCGGTGATTTTTAAATCTGACGGACTTTACTAACCCTCGCCCTTTTAATAGCAAAACAGGTATTATTCGCGGTCGGTGCATTACATCTCAACGAAGTTCTTCAATAATTGCAATCCGACCTGATGGCTCTTTTCCGGATGATATTGCACTCCAAAAATATTGTTTTTCTCGACGGCTGCCGGAAAAGCCGTTTCGAAATTCGTCTCATTCAAAAGGTCCGAATGATCAGCAAGGTTTAAATAATATGAGTGAAGGAAGTAAAATTCCGCGGAATCGGGAATTTTTTTCATCAGCCGGCTGTTCTTTTTCACCTTAACGCGATTCCAGCCTATGTGGGGGACCTTGTATCTAAGTTTGTCCGCGATCCTGAATCGAACCACATTTGCGTCGAGCCAGCCCAGGCCCTTTACATTTCCTTCTTCGCTCGTTTTTGCCATCAGCTCCATGCCGAGGCAAATGCCCAGAATCGGCTTTTTATCTACCAGGACAGCTTGCTCAAGGGCGTCCATGAGGCCTGACTTTCGCAGTCCGGCCATTGCGCTTTCAAAGTGTCCAACACCGGCGAGGATGAGTTTGTCGCTCGCTACGATGTCGGCGATCTCAGAAGAAACGTGGCATTCCGAGCCTATTCTGGCAATGCTCCGCTTAACGGATGACAAATTTCCGGTTCCATAGTCGACGATGACTACTTTGCTGGGCATAGACATATCTCTCGCAAACTGTTCTTGGGATGTATGTAACTTTACTTAAATAACGGTAGGGATGTCTAATCGCTTGAACGTCTTTAGACCTAAATTACTTTCTCATAAGCGACGACAAATCTTGGCGGCTCATCATCTTCGGCGGGATTTTCAATGAATTGCGTCTGCGTCAGGCCGTTCTCGCTGAAACGCGACAGGTCCTTTCTGGAAAGCGCCCAGGGTAATTCGACCGGCTCTTCATCATCTTCGCGGCCGCGTGTAACGACGACCAGCTCCCCATTTATTGCGACAAAAGCCGCGATTGCATCGATCACCTTCGGCCTAATTTCGAGCGGCGGCGGTTGGATCGTATAAACTTCCAGGACAAAATCAAAGGCCGCCAGCCAACCGGGAAAAGGCTGAAAAAGATCCGTGGTTTCAAATTGAATATCCGTCTCGGCATGCAGCTTTTTTGCCCATGCAATAGCGGTCGGCGAGATGTCGAACGCAGTGACCTTAAACCCAAGATCGTGCAAATATCTAGCATCATCGCCTAAACCACAACCGACTACCAATGCGGTCCGCCCGTCACCCTTTAACCCTGTCGTTTCTGCCCATCCGCGAAAAAAACGATTCGGTTCAAGGTCTGCCCACGAAATCAATTCGTTATCACCGTTCGCTTCCTTGTACACGGCCTCAAACCAGCCAAAAGCATCGTCCCGCCCTAAAAACTCAGCAGCGATCTCGCGTATTCGGACCCTTGGATCAAAATCTTCCGGTTTCATCTTTTACGCAAATCAAATCTCGTTTCCTGACGTATTGATCCGTCGCGCTATTCGATGGATGCTCCCGACTCCTCCCAAGCATGCCATCCGCCCGCCATCGACCAAACGTTTGTGTAACCCATCTTTTGTAGATTAACGACAGCCAGAGCCGAGCGATAGCCGCCGCCGCAATACAAGATAAGCTCAGAGTCTTTGTCCGGAAAGGTCTGCACGATGTCACGCTCGATTATGCCGCGTCCAAGATGAACCGCGCCCGACGCGTGAGCAGTTTCCCACTCGTTGTCTTCGCGGACGTCTATCAATTTTGCTCCGTGTTCGACACGCCTTCGCGTCTCATCAACCGAAACCTCGCGAACATTCGCTTTTGCATTCTCTGCCAGCGTTAGAAATTCCTGTGAATGATCCATACTTACGAGTTTACCGTAAACGCGGACAGCTTCACTAGCTTGCCGTCCGGTAAACTCCTATAATATTCAACATAGCTTTTATCAAATTTTCATTAGAAGAGGTTTAAGGCATTGGCAGAACAATTTGACGTAACAATTATCGGATCGGGTCCGGGCGGATATGTCGCCGGTGAACCGGCGCGGCGGCTCCGAGCCGTCCGTGCGCGCGAGCCAGATCGACTGGCGGTACTCGTTCTCGCCCTCGTCGA
>JANNGV010000417.1:0-14283 GCA_031404055.1 Chloracidobacterium sp. | reverse complement strand
ATCGTCGGCTTTCCGGGTGAAACAAGGCAGGATTTCGAGGACACCGTAAAGGCGGTCGAGTATGCCAAATATGATGCGGCATACATATTTAAGTATTCTCCGAGGCCCGGAACGCCTGCCTTTGAAATGGCCGACAATGTAAGTGCCGATGAAAAAACAGCCAGATTTAGAGAGCTTGAGTCGGTACAGAAGAGAAGCCAGACGGACACGCAGCTTCGTTATATCGGCAAGAATCTGAAAGTGCTGGTCGAAAAGAGATCGAACTATTCAACCTCGCAGGTTTCGGGCCATTCAACGTGTCATAAGGTAGTGAATTTCGATGCTCCGACAGAATTACTGGGGCAAATTGTTAATGTCACTGTTACTGAGGTTAAATCCAATTCGCTGTTTGGGAAATTAAGCTAGGCTTTCGACCTTGACAAGGGATTGAAGCCTGCGACGTGCAAAACAATTAAATTTCTCGTTCCTTCTTCGTCCTATTTATTCAGTGGATTGGCTTTTTACCAACGGAGCGGGATGAACAAGAAGGAACACACGGGAAAAAAGAACTGAGTAGGTGGTTGACGAAGATATGCTGGTGGAAGTAAAAATTGGCGCTCTGATCATGGATCCGAACACAAATACCCCGATCGTTGTTTTGAAGGGTGTTGATTCGGAGACCGTTCTGCCAATATGGGTTGGAGCATTTGAAGCGAACGCGATCGCACTGGAAATCGAAAAAATCGTTCCGCAGCGTCCGATGACGCACGATCTGCTGCGAAATCTGATCCTTGAATGCGGATTAAGCCCCTCGCGCGTAATAGTTACCGACCTTCTTGAGAATACGTTCTATGCTCTGATAGAATTGACCAACGAAAACTGTGAACTCGTATCGATGGACTCACGCCCGTCCGACGCAATCGCTCTTGCCCTTCGCCTTGATTGCCCGATCTTTGTTCAGCAAAAGGTTTTGGATCTTTCGGCATCTTCGAATTCGCTCGATCCCGATTCGGGCAATGATGAAGCTCTGCAGTCACCCGAAGACTGGCCTGATCTGATCGGATAAATTAACCGGATCAATAATGATAATAGTAATCGCCAACCAAAAAGGCGGCGTCGGTAAAACGACAACCGCGATTAATCTATCTGCTGCCTGTGCCATCGCGGGAAAGAAAGTTTTGCTGATCGACCTAGATCCTCAAAGCAACAGCTCGCTTTCATTTTTGGATCCGGCCCTTCTCAATGCGGGATCATACGAGCTGTTTACGGAGCCTGATAAGCCGTTTGAAGAGATGGTTTACAAAACAAATGTTAAGAATCTGGATCTGGTTCCGGCACGGATAAATCTTGCAAAGCTCGAGTCAAAACTGATCGGCGACTTTGACGCCGCATACCGTTTGCGGGACCGGCTTGATAAAGTCCGTGCCAATTATGACCTTTTGTTTATCGATACGCCGCCGACACTCGGCATGATCACGGTCAATGCTCTCGTTGCCGCACAGCACGTCCTGATACCGATCCAGTCGTCATATTTTGCTCTTGAAGGCACAGACGACTTGCTGGAGACGGTAGAAAAGATAAGGTCGAGGCCTAATCCTGATCTAAATTTGTTGGGCGTCCTGGTCACATTGTTTGACCGCCGCACAGCTTTGTCAAAGGATGTCGAAAAACATATACGTCAGGTTTTCGGCAAAAAAACTTTTAATACAATAATTACAAGAAGCGTCCGGCTGGAAGAGTCGCCGGCGCACAAGAAGCCAATATTCGAATACGCCCCGAAATCGTCGGGAGCGCTAGAATATCAGAGCTTAGCAAAGGAGGTTTTAAAACGTGTCCAAACGGGGTCTTCCAACAAGCGTGCAAATGCGGCATGATTCGCATTATGTTGATGAGATCGCAATATCAACCCGCACAATCGGTAAAACAATTCCGGTGCATCTTATCGCACCAAATCCGGAGCAGCCGCGAAGGGAAATCGGCGACCTGACCGAGCTTTCAAATTCCATCAAGGAAAAGGGCGTCCTTGAGCCGCTTTTGGTCAAACCGGACCGGAAAACGGGTACGTATATGATCATAGCCGGCGAAAGGCGTTGGCGTGCCTCGCAAATCGCCGGTCTGACGGAAGTGCCTTGTATCGAGCTTGATCTTGATGAAAAAGGCGTTGCCGAGATAGCTCTCATCGAAAATCTTCAAAGAAAAGACCTTACGGTTTGGGAAGAAGCAGATGGCTTAGCCGCTTTAAAGGAAAAATTCGGATACACACAGGACGAAATCGCGCAAAAAATCAGTAAAAGCCGGTCGACGGTGACGGAACTGATGTCTATCGCAAGCTTGCCCGCCGAGATACGGTCCAAGTGTAAGCAGGCAAAAATAGGATCGAAATCGACGTTGCTGGAAATTGCCCGGCAGTTTGACGAAGGAGCAATGTTCGCGTATCTCGAACGAATCGGCTCCGGCAAGCCCGCACCGAAGGCCAACACTGCTGCCAAATTAGAAAAAAACGGTCATCAATCAAAACCGGCGGTCGACCATGCAGAGAAAACCTTTCGCTACGAAGCGTCGAACAAGGATTTTGCGATCCAGATACGCTTCAACGATAGGTCGCGATTCAATCGGGCAGATGTTCTGAAAGCGTTGAAGCAGGCATTCGACGATGTTAAGCATAATCGAAATGATTAGTTCAGCGAGTTGATTTTATCTATTTTTTTCCGCCGCTGACTTGGTAAGGAATAAGAAATTCGCGTTTCGCATTACTTGAAGGCGGCCCCGGAAAAATGAAATCGAGTTGGTATTCACCCGTACTGACTTTCGTGATCGAGGCGCTGTCCGTCGTCAGCAATGCGCTTGGGGATTTGATCCGGAGCGAGTAATTACGGCCGCTCATGCCCTCTAACCATAAATAGACTCCATTGTCCCGAGCTTGAATTCTGATGATGCGCAGACCCGAGCTTTCTGCTCCGGCGACGAGTGGACCAGGCGCATAATAAACGTCTGTCCCTTCTGAATACTTAATAGAAATTTCGGTCGTCTGCTTACTTAGTTCCACAGAAATCTCTGTCTGTTGGACATCACCGATCAGCTTCGAACTAAACGACGCTTTTTTCCCGTCAATCGAAACAGATTTTATTTTCGCGTCGGCGGGAACCGCGGGGGCAAGAATCACCTTCGTCGGCCCGGCTGCTTTTTGATCGCGTTGCTTAACGGAAATCCTCATTTCGCCATTTGTGCGGACAAGTTTGAAATCAATTGTGGAATTTCCGGTTCGAACACCTCGAACTTCAAAATTGTCCCAATCAGCCGGAATTTGGGGAGCGAATTTGACAGTTTTACCCGCGTCCGAAATTTCAATGCCGGACAGTCCGCGAATCACGGGCGAGACTACCATGGCCTCCGACCAAATCTGATGATGGGATGATCGCCCAAATGGAGCATTAAAATCACCTGAAAGAAGCTCGGTCACATAGCCAAGAGCATTCGTGTAAGTAAGCAGGGAATTCGCCATCAACGCCTGGTAGCCGATATGCGGCCGGCCGTAATTGTAGGCAGCAACCGATTGCCAGCCGGTGAAAAGTCCCCAGACGGAACCGTAATGGTACGAAAGCGGATCATATAGCTGACTATCGTTAGCCAGAATTCTGGCTCCCCAATCCGTTGCAATTTTCGAGCTTCCAAGATGGTCGATTTGCTTCTGAGCGCGTTCGTCCGTTTGCATTGTCCGCCACCAAAGCGGAACGGCGGGCAGCACCGTATCTTCGTCGTAAATGGTTTGTTTAGCCAATTCATTTAAGCGAGCCTGGCGGCGTTCGCGGTTCGGGCCAGGTTCGGCTTTGACCGGCTCTTTTGGTGGAATTTGGGTTGCGTAGGCATAAAAACCTCGGTCGTTGAGCCAATAAGTCTTTTCCATCGCGGCTCGTGTCTTTTCAGCATTTTCCAGGGCTTGTTCGGCGATCGGCTTGTCTCCCATTACCTCCGCCATTTCCGCTAAACTTCGCGAGGCTTCGATCCAAACGCTGTAAATAAACCTCTTCGTGCGGCGGATAAAGCGCTCCGCCTTCAACCCAACCGTGGCCAAACTTTGTGTTCTCGATCAGGCCGTTGTTATCGGTGTCGGTTGCTTCCTCATATTTATAGGCTTTAAGAATCGAATCCCAATTCGCCTTCAAAAATTCAATTTCACCGCTAGAGCGATAAAGATCGGCTTGCACGATTACATAAAGTGGCGTTGCGTCGGTCGAATTCCATGCGTATGGATAACCCTTCCACCAATCAACGAGTGTTGCGCTCTGAGAAATTTCATGCGGGATCTTTCCGTCGTCTCGCTGATATTTCTTCAAAAATTCCAGGGCGGTTTTGGTCGTCGCAAAATCGCCATAAGAATTCATCGCAAACGCGGTCCACATAGAATCACGCCCGAAATACCACGCAAAACCGGGACGTTCGGAATCGCCGGAAGTTCGAAAACCGGCCAGCAAGCCGGTGCCCAGAAACGGATTGGTCGCCACGCCTTTCTCCACGCCGATTTTTGCCCAAGTGAACGCCGTATTCAATCGTTCGTCAGGCGTTGTAACCTGCGTCGTGTTGTCTAGAAACTTTTCGTAATATTTGACGTTTTGCTCATAAAGCGGCACTGCATTACTTAGTAGTTTATTATACGTTTCGACGGCTTTTGCCCTGCCTTCAGTGCTTCCCGCAATCACCACGGGAACAAAGCTTTTCGCTGCTTCATCCGGAGATATCTGAATTTGATAACGAACGGGAACGTCGCGAGGCTCTTCCTGGTAAGGCATCAGCGAAAGGTCGGTCGCACCGGGCGTCCCGACGATTCCATAGAATTTCTGCGTTTCCTCGCCAATAAAATAATATTTATCTTTTTCGTCCTGTCCGTAGAATCCCGTCATCAGGTTTCCGGGCCACGCGAGTGCAAGCTTTGGCCTGAACGCGACATCGATCGACATCGGCAGCCGGGTATTTATATCCAAAAGCACTATTAATCCCTGTTCATCGACCGGAGCGTAGACGATCTCCGTAACCGTAAAAGCTGCGTGCGAGTATGTGAACGTTGTCGCTTCAGGCCGGACATTAATACTCGTCAGCAGATCGGAGCCGCGAAACGGAAGGTTGTATCCATCGATTTTGAAAAAGAACTCGAGGTCATCCAAGATTTTCATCGGATAAACCCACGCCTCCATATTGCGATGCTCATAGCCGAACGCCGCGGATTTGCGCCCGACAACATCGTAAAAAGAGCCGCTTTGGGAACGTCTGGAAAGTTCCAATTGGCTCTTCGGCAAGGCTTTTTTTGGAATAAGCTTGCTTTCACTTTGTGCGGCAGTGTTTAAAGAAGATTGCAGTAAAAGAAGAAATAATATCCACCATCGCCATTTTTTCATATCGTTTGTCACGAGGCTTGAGCGCAAGCATCCCCGCTTGCTCTCCAATCAATAATTCTTCAATGTTCTTAAATCCGCCGGCGCGGCTGCTCGTATACTCACAGCCGCTCCGCCGCCTTTCGCCAGAGCGATTTTTAACACAGTTCTACTATTAACAAGGTAGCTTTTTATCTCGTAAGCCATCGGATTTTTCTGCCAGTCGGCATCTTTCGCATCCGCATAAATTGTCGCGACGTATTGTCGGTTAGGCACGAGAAAATCAAGCGCCGCCGTTGCGGTGCGAGAATTTTCGTCTGTAACAGCTCCGATAAACCATTCATCCTTGTTCCTGGCCTTTCGAGCAACGGTCAAATAATCGCCGGGCTCGGCTTCCAAATTTTTCGTATCGTCCCAATCAACGGCAACTTCGCGAATAAACTGAAACGCATCCATTCGTTTCTCATAATTTTGAGGCAAATCCGCGGCCATCTGCAAAGGGCTGTACATGGTGACATAAAGCGCCAGCTGTTTTGCCAGGGTTGTGTGAACCTGCTCTTTCTTGCTGGCGTCATAGTGGCTCATTCTGATCTCGAAAATGCCCGGAGTGTAGTCCATCGGCCCGCCCATCAATCGCGTAAACGGCAAGATCGTTTCATGTTCGGGCGGATTTCCGACGCTCCAGGCATTGAATTCGTTTCCGCGGGCAGCCTCGGCCGCGATCCAGTTTGGATAAGTTCTGTGCATCCCGGTTAGTCGAACCGACTCGTGCGAGTCAACCGAGATCTTGTAATCGGCGGCCTTATCTACGACGTGAAGGTAATGATTGACCATCATCTGCCCGTCGTGATATTCGCCGCGCGGCACGATTTTGCCGACATATCCGGTTTTTACTGTATCGTAACCATTGGCTTTCATAAATCGAAAAGCCTCGTCGAGCCGTCTTTCATAATTGCTCGCCACGCCCGACGTTTCGTGGTGCATAACTAACTTCACCCGTTTGTCGGCGGCGTATTTTTGCAGCTCTTTTACGTCAAAATCTGGATACGGGGTTACAAAATCGAATACTTCCTCCTTCCAATTGCCGAACCAGTCTTCCCAACCGACATTCCAGCCCTCAACGAGCACGGAATCAATCCCGTTTTTCGCTGCAAAATCTATATAGCGTTTTACGTTTGCCGTGTTTGCACCGTGCTTGCCATTCGGTTTCAGACTCTTCCAATCAGTATCGGCCAGAATTATGTTGTTGACATCCGCATAATTCCAACTGCCCGTACCGACGTGCATCTCCCACCAAACGCCAATCATTTTCTGCGGTTTTATCCAACTCGTGTCCTCGATCTTTGAAGGCTCGTTGAGATTCAAGATCATTTTCGAAGCCAGAATTTCGGTCGCTTTATCGCTTACGATGACCGTTCGCCAAGGCGTTTTTGCCGGAGTCTGTAAAAATGCGGCACTACCGACAGCGTTCGGCGCCAGGTGGGATATCGCACCAAAAGTTTTGCGGTCGACCATCATGTACATGGCCGGATAATTAACGAGCGCCGCTTCGTGGATGTTGATGTAAAGGCCGTCTGCCGATTTCAGCATCAATGGCGTCTGCACCGCATTGGCGGCAAAAGGCGATCGAAATGCTATCTCATTGATTTGCTTGCTGACAGTCGCATCGATTTCGCTAAGTTTTGAAGTTGTGTATGCGTATTCATTTGTATCGTAGTCGCCGGGCATCCAGAAGGTTTTGTGGTCACCGGTCAGATTGAATTCTGTTTTTTCGTCCGCGACTGTAAAATATTTGAGCTCATTTTGAACCGGAAATTCGTAACGAAAGCCAAGTCCGTCATCGTACAAACGGAATCGGACGACTAACTTGCGCGTCAATGTTTTGACGGACGGCGGAATATCGCTGGCACTGGAAAAAACTTGTGTATTAGGGTGTGTGTTGCCGGTCGGATCGCTCGCCGCGATCTGCTGCAGCGTAACAGCTAGTTCTTTGTATTGATCGCGAATCGTTTTGACCTCGCCCCAGACCGGATTCCAGGTTTCATTCTTTTCGGATGTTTTAGTATCAGCGATAGTAAATCCCTTGAATAAAGCGGGCTGACTCTTTATTTCAAACCCCAATTTGCTATCCCTGAAAACCATTTTACCTTTATAGGAAAGCTGATAAACGGCTTCGCCCGCTTCATTTAGTCTAAACGTCAGAGATAAATTTCCATTAGGCGATTTTATATTTTGAGCGAGAACAGAAAATGAGAAAGAAATTAAGAATAGAAAAACCAGTATTTTTTTTCTCATAACAACTCTCCGGAAAAGTCGAACGTGTTCGAAACATATTTTAATCTATGCTCAGCCTTGGTGCCCGGGCAAAACGTGTTTTTAATCGAATACGAAAAGCGAAAAAAATCTCCGAGCACCTTTCACCACGTAGCATTATTCACGGATTTTTATCTGCCGTTCCGTCAAAATACTTCATAAATTTCGGGAAAATGTGATTTGCAACTTTACGCCCCAATTCCAGACCGGCAATGTTGTCGGCCTGAATATGATACCCGCCCATTACGCGCGAGATTCCCGCCATCTCGGCAGTCGCCGTGAAGGTCGCGAGCTTCAGCGTAACTACTCCATCCGCCGAAATTCCGGTCGTGGCGGCTTTCCCGTCCACGCTCTGTTTGATCTCGCACGAGATGCCGGGTTCCGTTAGCTCGCCCGCGTGCCGCGTCTCGGTCGCTCCGAAAAAGTCGCTGCCAGTGAACAGCTCAAGAGATTTCGCGGCAGCGGCGCTAACCGTGCTGTGTCCGGAAACATAACCCGGGAACGGAGGCGTGATAAACGAAAGCGGGGAGTACGGGTGCCAATCCTCGGCGGGCATCTCGGTGACACCTTTGCCGGCACCGCTCCAGCCGCGAACCTTTTGGCCCTTATAGTAATGGCGTATTAGGGTCCACGGGCGTGACGAATCGTAAACGCGTTTTGCTTCCCACGCGGCGATGAAGGCGTCGAACGCCGTAACTCCTACAGCGAAGAAAAGTTTTATATCCTTGTCGACATCGTATTTATCGCGAACGGAAACGGCTTGAGCAAATCTTAGCCAATGGCCCGACTGTCCGGTCGAGCGCGGACCGTCACGCATAAATTCTACAATCGCTTTCTGCTCAAGGGTGAGCGACGAGTTGTACATTAGAACCTCGTCAATTTCCTTCTTTAACTGTTCGGAACCGACCTTTGGCGGCGGGCCGGGACGAAACATGTCGTTTCGTTCCAGGCCGAACGACTTTACGCGGTACCAGTGCGGCGTTAAGAATCCCGGCGTCACTTTTTTATTATCAGCCAGCGTGAACTCAATCGGCTGCCAGCAATCAGCATCGATAATCTTATTCCACGGGTTTACTGGATGGTAGAAAGTGTAGTCCGAATAGGGTTTGCCGTTCGATCCGATCTCATCGCCCAGTTGATTGGCACCGTCGTGATGGCGATATTCGATCACGGCGGCGGCCGCGACATTGCCGACACCTTGCGGTTTGGATGTGTCCTTAGTGTTGTCGTCCGGATCGTAGCCGCGCTTTCGCATTTGTTCGACGATCCATGCTTTGTCTTCCGGGAACATGTCAAGCATTGCCCGGTACGTAGCGTAGGCGATCGCGACTCGTTTGTTTGCTTCTGTACGCTCTCGTTTCGGGCGGCGGAGCGTTCCGCCCAAACGCGTGCCAACCGCTTTATCGTCGTAGGCCGCCCATGCGTCGTACATGCAGGTCGTGATAATCATCAACATCCGCGAACCGACGGTGGGCCGCGGAGCGACGCGGTCGTGTTCGCGTGCGGTTGCCTCGAGCGCGATGTTGAGCCATTCGTAAGCGGACGACCTTGCGTTCGGCGCTCCCGGCTCAAGCGTTAAGGATTGAGCGGAGGCAAAACGCGGCAAGAGGCTGACAAAACTTACAATAAGTAAAACGGTATATAGCAAACGGTGCGTGTTCATAACTATTAATCCCGCCCGACACCGAGCGCGTCGGCGACGCGGTTGATGTAATTGAACCATGAGGCTATCAGCGTGATCTGCAATATTCCCCGGTCGTCGAAACCGGCGGCACGCAGGCGGTCGTGATAGCCCGGGTGTATTTTCGTTGCATCTTTCGTCAACTGCACGACGTAATCGCACATTATCATTTCGGCCTCGGTGATCGGCGCGGACTTGTAATCCACCCGGAGAGCCGCGATCAAATCATCATCCAAAGTTACGCGACGCAGAAACTCTGCGTGGGATTCCACTCAATAAAAGCAGTCGTTCGTCGCCGAGACCATCGTCGCGATCATCTCGTGTTGCCGGCGTTCAAGCGGCAGGTCCGGTGACAGAAGGGAACTATACCCCGCAAAAGCGTGAAACATCGCCTCTGGAATCAAAGTGTGCGACGCCATAACCGATTCGTTCGATTTGCTTGCTGCCGGCACGGGTTCGTTGTATTCCGAAGGATACGAAGCCTTAAGTTCCAGCAGCATTTTCTGCAATTTTTCGTCCGCCTCTTCAAGCGGGATCGTCTTTATCCAGGCCATAATTTAAGGTGTAAAAGCTAAAACGTTAAAATCGGCAAATTTTAAGCTATTGTTTTTCACCCTTTAACTTCTCTCTGTTTGAAAAACAGAATATAAACAGGAATTCCCAACAAAACAACTGCCACGCCAAGTAATGACTGGAACGGATTTCCCACTGCAATCATCAAAAGAACAATTGCCGTCACGATCAAAAAAAACAACGGCGTGAAGGGATACAAAATCGTCCTGTACCCGGTAAACTCTTTGTTGTGAACCTTGAAAAGCCCCGCCACCACGAGAGCAATAAACAACACTACAACGAAGAAAAAATACGAAACGATTTGTTCGAAACTCCCAGACAGAATCAGGATCGCGGCGAGAATCATCTGAATAATGGTCGCCCGGTGCGGCGTTCCAAAACGCGGATGCGGTTCACCAAAAGATTTGAAGAAAACCCCGTCTTTCGCCATCGCATAATAAACTCGCGGCGAAACCATCAAATAAGCGACCAGCGTTCCCAAAACTGAGACAATGACGATGGACGCGAAAATAATGCCACCAATTCTTCCGAACAACGCTTCGCCCGCCTGTGCGGCAAAGGTTTCGTCGCTAGTTACCGCCACGAGTGGAACGAGATAAAAGAAAACGGCGCTAGTTAATACGTAAATGACCGTAATGGCAACTACGCCGATCATTAGAGCGCGAGGCAGGTTCCGCTCGGGATCTTCGATTTCGCCAGCGATCCGCGTCACTTCCCACCAGCCCGCAAATGCAAAAAATGCTCCAACAAATCCGCCCGCAAAAGCGCCGAACACATCGCTCGGAACGGCGAAGAACGGCTGAAAATTCTGCCACTCGCCAAATCCGCCAAGAAATCCGTAGCTGATAATAAAGAGCAGCGTCCCGACCTTTAAGACCGTCAGGACTTTAAGAAAATCCGCTCCAATTTTTGCTCCGCAGATGTTTAGCAAACCGACAACAACAATAACCGCGATCGCCAGAATTTGCTTTCCGGCCGGCGTTAGATCGACCAAATACCCGGCGTAACTCGCCAACCCGACGCCGAAAACGGCCGTCAATCCGGGATCAAGCACCAGCAAAACCATCCAGCCATATAGGAAGGCGGCCGCCTTGCCATATATTTCGCGCAAAAAGACGTAGCTGCCGCCCGCTTCGGGAAAACGGGCCGCAAGTTCACCGTAACAAAGTGCTCCGCTTAAGGTCATCGCTCCCATCAAAACCCAGATCATCAACAACCAAAACGGCGATCCGACGGATTTGGCCATTCCGGCCGGAGTCAGAAAAATTCCGACAGCAACGACTTGTCCGACTATCAAGGCAACTGCCGTCCACAAACCGAACTGCCTTTTTAATTGCATATTCGCAGGTAAAATCAAAAGGTAAATCTTCCCGCGATTTGAAACGCCCGTGGGCCGCCCGAACCGAAAACACCACCCGCCGTGCTAACAGGTTGCCCGAAACTAGGCGCGCCCAAAACATTGCCGAAGCCGGAATAATTTGTGTTCGAAACACCTAAAATATTGGTTGTGTTAAAGAGATTGAAAACCTCGACAATCGGCTCGAAACGAAATCGATCCTTGAATGTAAAAACCTTTGAAAGCCGCAAATCAAGCGAACTGAAATTGTCGTTGAATCGCGCATTGGCCGGTGCGAGCGGCAGGCGGCTGGCGATCGGAAGAGTAGCATTATATGCCGTCAGAAAGGTATTTAACTCGCTGGCGTTTTTGAAAAGCCGTCCACCCGCGTTGCGCTGCAGCAGCGGTATGCGTGATTGTCCCGAGGGCAAAATAATGTCCATCGGCACGCCCGAAGCGATTGTCAAGATAGGCGAGAGGCGAAAACCGAACGGCATTTCGATTGTTCCCGCGATTGTAAAGCGATGGCGTTGATCATTAGGCGTAGGAGCAAATTCGAGCTGTAGATTATTTGAGTCAATAGGACCGTTTGAGAAGGGAATCTGGTCGTCATTGGCGTAATTGAACGCTTTCGAGAGCGTATATGCCGCCCTAAAACTAAACCGGTCTGCAAGGCGTTTTTCAAGGCTTAAAAGCAGCCCATCGTAGAAAAACTTGACGCTTGACTCGAGATTGACAACTCTATCGGGTCCTCCGACTACCGGATTATTGACCACACCGATATTGCGTCCAATTATGAAATGCGTTCCAAAATTGTGCAGATAATCGGCACGAAGCACAAAATTACGCGTAAATTCCCACTGTACGCCAAGATTCGATTGCTGAATCATCGGGTTTTGCAGATCGTTGTCAATAATGTTGATGCCCGAAGCACCCGCGCCCGGCAAAATGAATCCACTGAACGGGTTTGAAAGCGTAGGAGCGAACGGTAAAAACCTACCGTTTTGGTCAAGGAAGATCGGCGCCCCGTTAGGATCGGTTAAGGCGTTCCCGGCACGAACCTGAACCGGCAGCGAGCGTCCGTCAAGTCCGCGTTCGAGCGTGATAAGTTCCAAAGTGACGCGGTCGTAATAAATGCCATAGCCGCCGTGTATGCTCAGTTTATCGTCGAGCAAGGCAAGGTTAAATCCGAGACGCGGGGCGAAATTATTCAAATCGGCTTTGCGGTCTCCGCGATAAAACGAAGCGACAAGTGGATTTATTTGGTCGTAACCAGAATTGTTTTTGACGTTCGTATCAGCCTCATAACGCACGCCGAGATTAAGCGTAAAATTACGTTTGACGCGCCAATCGTTTTGAGCAAAAAAAGAGAAATAATTGTTGTCGACATTCGGCAGATTCAAGTCCTGATTTGGCAAACCGCTTCGTAGCGTAACGGCAAAAAGCAGATCGTTATCATTAATTTGTCCGTCGCCATTGTGGTCAAAATTTGCAAAATCCTGTACAAATTCAATCCGGCCCTGTCGAAATACGCCCAGGTTCAGGCTTGAATTAACATGTTGATATTCGGCTCCTATTTTCAGTGTGTGATTGCCAATGATCTTCGTCAAGACATCGGACAGTTGAACGCGATTTTGCTTTGTGGCCTGCGGCACGCGGAAGCTCGATCCATCTAAAATGCTCGGAAAAGTAAATTGAATCCCGCTTGCGGCCGGATTGGTTACATTGTCAAAATTATTGACGCTGAAACTGAATTCATTGACCATTGTCGATGAAATCACACTCGACCAATTCGCCATTACGGCGTGAAACCGGTTTTTCAAATCCTGCTGATACGATGCCGAACCGATCGCCCTGTCTAATTTGCTGGCACCGCGGGCTTTTATATCTTCAAATGAATATCGAAAACCAAGGCGATTTTTGTCGTTCAATGCATAATCAAATCTGCCATTGAAAAGCGCGTCATCAAGCGGGGCCGAAGCAAAACCGCTCCGGATTGTTCGCGTTGGGACGTCACGGATTCCCACCAAGGTTGCTCCGTCTTGGTTACGATATTCAAATGCGCCAAACGCCCAGGCCTTGTCCCGGACTATCGGCCCGCCAAGCGTAAAAGAATATTGCTGACGGTCAAACGGCGGGGCTCCTGCGGGCGCACTTTGCAGACTTCGATCCCGCTCAAAAAACGAAACGGAACCCCGCAATTGATTCGTCCCGGATTTGGTGACGACATTGATAACCGAAGAAGCGGAACGCCCGTATTCCGCCGAAAAACGATTAGTGGCAATCTGAAATTCCCGCACGGCATCCTGAGATATATTAATCAGCCCTCCGCCAACCACGTCGTCGTTATTATCCGTGCCGTCGATCATCACATTGCCGCCGCGCCCAAGTTGCCCGGCAGAAGAAATAACGACCGTGTTCGTTTTTGTCGGGTCAAAATTCGGCGCGAGTGAATTGCCCGGCGTTAGAAGCGCAAGCTCGAGAAAATTTCTCCCGTTAAGCGGCAGATTTTCGATTTCTTTATCGTTGATTACAGCATCGATTTTTGAGGTTTGAGTGTCAACGATTGTGTTGACGCCAAAGTATCCGTCTAAAACTACTTCTCTAACTTCTCCAACAGATAATGAAGCGTTGGAGGTAATAGTTTGTCCGATGTTGAGGAGAATTTTATCGAAACTGGTTTTCTTAAAATTTAGCGCCGTAAAACTAATGCTGTATTCGCCGACTGGCAAATTCGAAATCACATAGATGCCCTCACCATTCGTCGAAACTATCCGCGAAAGGTTAGTGGCATTATTCGTCGCGATTACGGTCGCACCCGAAATGACGGCGCCATTCTGGTCGGTAATTAAACCGGTCAAGGTGGCACTTGGTAATTGAGCGTAACTTGCCTTTCCAAAAAGCATGATGAGAAAAGCCGCGAAAATAATAAATCTCTTCATAGGTTAAAATATAAGCAGAGAATGCTGCATTCAACGGTTTTTATTCGTTTTGGACTCCTTTGGCTGAACTGCCGTTTTACTTTGTTCACCGCC
>JANNGV010000416.1:0-7818 GCA_031404055.1 Chloracidobacterium sp. | reverse complement strand
CACCATTCGAATCAGGACAATTACGACCGCATCCAGGCGGACGACATGAAGCAGGCCGCGACTATAATGGCCGCATTCGTTTATCAGACTGCGATGATGGATGAGAAAATACCGCGAAAGGCAGTCCGGTAATTAAGTGAAGTAAGAATAAAATGCTCAAGGGTGCATGTCCGCCGACGGGCCTCTTGAGCGTTTTTTTCTTTCTTTTCAATGTGTCTTTG
This sequence comes from Chloracidobacterium sp., assembly GCA_031404055.1. Taxonomy (GTDB): domain Bacteria; phylum Acidobacteriota; class Blastocatellia; order Pyrinomonadales; family Pyrinomonadaceae; genus OLB17. The sequence continues at coordinate 7,597 of JANNGV010000416.1, read as the reverse complement.
AATTAGACTACGCGGAGCGATGCAAAATATTCAGTTCTACAAAAGCGTGATCGATGCACCGGGCTGTATAAGCAACGGTTGGAATCTCATTAAACCAAATTACTGGATGTACTTCGGGATGGGGGTGCTGGCAGTACTTTCGCCGCTCATAATTTCCTGCATTCCCTGTCTAAACATAGTGCTGGTCGGTCCGTTGAGCGCGGTACTCTCGGCGGGTATTTATTACGTTTTACTACGCGACATGCGCGGCGAACCGGTCGAATTCGCGATGATGTTCAAGGGATTCGAGAACCTTGTTCCGCTTTTAATTGTCGGTGTCATCCAGGCGATCCCTTCGATGATATTTCAGGTTTTGCAGTGGGTGCTGGATCTGGGCAGAATTGCGGCCCAGATTGCTCGGGGCGTTCGCGGAGACGGGAACTTTTATCAAAACGATGAAACCGCAATCGCGATAACAGCCGGTTTAATTGCCATATCCATTGTCGTCGCGGTATTTATCCTGCTGTTCAGCATTGCCTGGGCCATAACCTTTGAATTCGCAATACCGCTTGTCATTGAGCACAAGATGGCACCGATTGAAGCGATAAAATTGAGTGCGAAGGCGGGATGGGGAAACTTTGGCGGCTTGTTATTTTTGATGCTGCTTGAAGTACTAATGGTAATAGCCGGCGTCTTTGCGGCTTGTATCGGATTTCTGTTCGTAATTCCCTTGGTTTTTGCGGCGAGGGCTTTTGCATACCGACAGGTTTTCCCGCTTCTAAACCAGACATTTCAGACTGTTCCCGCGCCGAACGGAGTGAGATGAAACTTTGGCGGAAGATTATTTTCAAGGCCAAGAATTTGAAATTAGAGAAACCCCTATTCTCCTCCGTTTTTCATAACGAATTCCACAAGGTAGCGTTTTAGCTTTTCGCGATTGTTTTGCCGGTATGCGGCATAGTCTTGCTTGATCCCCGGATCCGATCGCACAAACAGAACATAAGATTCAAGCAGTCCGGCATCATCCAGCCGCTTTAGCAGAGCAAGCGAAGCTTCCGGTTTTTTGGCCTTTTTGTCTTCCTTCAAAACCGTCAGTACGGTACGCAGCGCGTCCACCTCCTCGGCAAGGCTGTGGCGATAGACCTTTTCTGTTGGATAAGCTTCGGAAAAATCCTTGCTTAGCTTGCCATCTTTATCGGTTTGCCACGTCGCACGAGACATCCCGTACATCGTCCAGGCGAATGAACCGTCACCCTCGTTGCCATCCAGTATATTCCCAAGCGTAATGTTCGTTTTTCCGTCACCGGACGCGAAATCGACCGGGACACTTATCTTCGGATGTGCAAGCTTTATTTTCTTATCCTGTGTGTATTGAATAATCCCGCGCCAGGCCAGATTACTGTACGGTTCGCCAATGACGGCATCGAGATATTTATCAACCGCCTCCTTGTCTTTGTCGCTTTTCCACAGCCCGTCAGCCCAGTAACGATGGGCCGTTTCCCGATGCGGATCGATGACGATCGCTTTCGCGAACCAGACGCCGGCCTTGTCGTAATTTTTCAGCGCGAAATAAGTGTTGCCTGTGTAAAGAGCAGCCTCGTAATGCACCGGGTCTAGCGTCGCCGCTTTCTCGTAGGCAATGACAGCCTTCGCGTAATCGCCCGATGCAAATGCCGGAAACGCCTCGTCCATCGCCGCTTGTGCTTCGGGATTATTGGAATCACCCTTTTCGCCGCCATCCGGTCGGACCGCTTCGATTATCTGATCGACGTCGGGAATCGAAACACCAAGCTCTTTTGCCCTTACAAACGCAGCCCTTGCTGCTTTTCGGGCCTGCTTCCGCTTCGCCTTGTCCGGCGTGTCCTGCAGATTCCAATGAGCAAGGCCCAATCCGAGAAAGATCTGCCCATCTGCCCGTTTATCCGCCGCCAATTTCTCCAAAACCGGCACTGCTTCGGCGAACTGTTTTGCGTTGATCAAACCGATCGCCCGGTCGCGTTCAATGGCGAAGGCGCTTGGCTGCTGTGCAAGCAGCGGAGTCGATAACATCGAAACTGCTATGAAAAGAGAAATCGCAGTGATCGATTTCAACCGTGCGATGGGATAGTGCATAGGTCTTACTTCCTTTTAATGTGGTTCTAAAAATCGGATGAATCAAACTGATAAAAGTGTAGGTGCGGCAATATTGGATGTCAACATTTTTATCAAAGCACAAGCTCCATAAAAAGCACATCGTCATGCGGGTTGGCGTAATACGGCGGAATTGATTTGAAGCCGTGAGATTCGTATAGTCTGACAGCTTTTCCCATTTTTGGCGGATATGTATCAAGCCGCATTTTTGTATATCCGATCAAACGAGCCTCGTCAATCAACTTTTCGATCAAACTGATGCCGAGACCGAGGCCGCGAAAACCTTCCCGAAGGTAAAGCCGTTTCATCTCGCACGTATCATCTTCAAGCTTTCTTAGAGCGACGCATCCCGCCATATTTTCGTCTACAGACGCTAGCAAAAGTCTGCCTTCTGGTGGTGAGTATCGGCCCGGAAGACCTTGCAATTCGTCTTCGAAACCCTGGAAGCAAAGGTCAAAGCCGAGCCATTTTTCGTACTCGCAAAAGAGCTTGCGGGCTTCTTCCATATGATCCGAAGTTTCAGCCTGAAATATATTCAACATTGAGATGCATTAACAATTCGTGAATTTACCTCGCGCCAAATTTTGTAAATCTGCACGGGCCGAAGTAATCTTAATTTTACCAGACTTATTTTCAATCGATTGCACGGCATATGGACAGAAGAGCATTTTTGAACAACATAACCGCGGTTTCGGGCGGATTAGCTTTAGCCTGCAGCGGGTTAGCTCGACGGGCGGAAGCATTTTCGATGACCGGCGATCTTAAAAATTTAAAGTCGGCAGGCTTTGGAGAACTCGTCCCGACCGCGGCAAAAAATACCGGCGAGACTTATCTGTCATTGCCGAATGGTTTTGAATATAACGTCATCGGAAAGGTTAGAAGCGTAATGTCCGACGGGCGCCCGACACCGCCGGCGCACGACGGAATGTGGACGTTCAAGGTTAAGAACGAGCTTCGCATTGTTCGCAATCACGAAGTCGCTGGCGGCAGCATTCCGCGCGAAAATGCCGGGATCGGCATCGCAAATCACTATGACGAAACCAGCGGCGGCGGAACGACAACGCTCGTCATCAATCCGAAAACCCGACAAATGGTAAGGGATTTCGTAAGCCTTTCAGGGACGCTTATCAATTGTTCGGGCGGCCCGACACCATGGGGAAGCTGGATATCGTGCGAGGAGACAACGCTTGGGCCGACTGTCAGAACGAGTACGACCGGCATAAAGACCGGCGGATTTCTAAGACCTCATGGCTATTGTTTTGAGGTCGCGGCTTCGGCGAATAGTGCAGTATCTCCGGTACCGCTGACGGCTATGGGACGCTTTGTGCATGAAACGGTGGCTATTGATAAAAAGAGTGGTTTTATTTATCTTACCGAGGACTATTCGCCGGGTGGATTCTACAGATTTATCCCGAACCGCAATAAGCGGCTGGCTGAAGGCGGAACTTTGCAGATGCTTTCAATCCAAGGCAAACCGGGGTTTGACACTCGGAGAGGGCAGAAGCAGGGAACAAGTTTCGCCGCAAGTTGGGTGACAATCGATAATCCCGATCCACCTGAGGCCGATATCGATCCGATCGCCGTTTTTAAGCAAGGCAGGGCTAAGGGCGGCGCCATATTTGCCCGGCTTGAAGGTTCGTGCTCCGACGATAAAGGCAGCATTTACTTCGTTTCCACAAGCGGTGGCGATAACGGTGGCGGCCAGGTATGGCATTATTCATCTCAAAAAAAAGACGAAGGCCGATTAACACTGCTGTTTGAATCGCCGAGCCGCGAGATTCTGGACATGCCCGATAATATCTGCCTTCGGCCAAAGAGTAAACAGCTTTTTATATGCGAGGATAGTGATTACGTCGGCGAAGACGGAACGCCAGACAACTTTGTGCGGATACTTACGCCGGGCGGGCAGATCGCGGATTTTGCAAAGAATATATCGGCTAGTTTCCCAAAATCGGAGTTTGCCGGTTCGACTTTTACCAAAGACGGAAAAACATTTTTTGTAAATCTACAGGGCGCGGGCGCGACATTGGCCATTTGGGGAGATTGGGACCGGTTTCGCGTCTAATTGGAGCTCGAGACGTAGGCAGTAGGCCGATGGCGGAAAGCAGTGGGTGTAATCTTACTGCCAACTGCATTCCGCCAACTGCCTACTTTTCTTAAGTGTGAGAAAATAATGCCTGTATGGAAACAGCGGTTGAAAAATATAAGGTTGCAAATGAGCCATTTTACCTTCCGGTCAAACAGGAAGTTGAGCTTTTCGAAGCCGCATATGCGGCAAAATTGCCGGTAATGCTGAAAGGCCCGACTGGCTGCGGAAAAACCCGGTTTGTCGAATACATGGCATATCGAATGAACCGTCCGCTTATCACTGTGGCGTGTCACGAAGATCTTTCGTCGACCGATCTCGTCGGCAGATTTCTGCTCGAAGGCGAAGAGACTGTCTGGCATGACGGCCCGCTTACCGCTGCCGTCCGAGCCGGAGCCATCTGTTATCTTGACGAGGTTGTAGAGGCCCGCAAAGACACCGTCGTTATCATTCATCCGCTAACGGACGACCGGCGAAGGCTGCCGATAGAAAAGCGCGGAACAGTGATAGAAGCACCGCCGGAATTTATGCTTGTTGTCTCCTATAATCCAGGCTATCAATCGGTTTTAAAGGACCTTAAACAATCCACCCGGCAGCGTTTCGTTGCAATGGAATTCGATTACCCGGACGCCGAAGCGGAAGCCGAGATCGTCGCGAAAGAAGGCGGAATTGATCAAAATACCGCAAAAGACCTCGTCATGATCGGTCAAAAGGTACGAAATCTTCGTGGACATGGTCTCGAAGAGGGTGTTTCGACCAGGTTGCTGATTTACGCGGCGCAAATGATATCGAAAGGCATATCGCCGATCGAAGCCGCCGAAGTCGCCATCTGCTCACCGATTACGGACGACCGGGAATTGCAGCGAAGCATCCGCGAGATCATTACCACGATCATTTAGTCTAATTTGATCGAGGTAATTATTATATGGCGATATTGAAGTTAAGCGGCTCAGTTGGTGCCGGCGGAAATAACAGTGCGGATGACGTAAAGAAAGTTGTCGACAGATTTGTGGAGCTTGGCTACACATGGCTAAGCGGCATTACAAAAGGAAACTCAAACGAGCTTATTCGGACGATTAAACTTTTTCAATCGACGTGCAAAGGCGAGGCAAAAGCGAGTAATGGGGACGGAAAGATAAGTCTTCACGGCAACACTCACAAATGGCTTGCGGCTAAAAATGCTCCGGAATGGGTGTTGGTGTATGGAAAGTCGGGCGTGGGATGGACGACGACCACTGCCTTGGAGCCCGATGATTATAAAAAATCGAATGGCGGATACGCCACTTCCTGGCTGCTGGATCGGCTTCATTGGGCGGGAACTGCGTATCGCGCAAACGCTCTGTTGGACGTTTCTGACGCTCCGCCATTGTGGGTGCGCGAATGCTCGCCGGAAAAGGGCGGTGACGCATACGGACACAAGAGCCACGAGACTGGCATCGACGTCGATATCCGGCTCCCGCTGCTGCCACCGCACACGGACGAATGGTTTCAATTAAAGGGTCACAACTACACGAAGTTTTTCCATTACGAGGCCGCCATCAAGCAGTGCGAGGCGATAAAGAAATGGATGGATTCGAGGTACATATTCTTCAACGATCCGAGATTTATTCCCCAATTGACGTCGCAGCAGGATAACCATAGCGAACACTATCACGTTCGAATAAAGCCGCCGATGCGGATAGATGGCACGATTATGTAGATAGAAATCATAGCGGTGCAAATCTCGCGGCCTTGTCGATCTTGATAAGGCCGCCATTTTAATGTCTAATTTCAAAGCGATGACAAACAGCAACCGCCGTGAGTTTCTAAAAATCCTGAGTGCGGCTACAGCGGGCGTTGCCGTTGGGTCGTCGAGTGCTTTTGCCCAGAAGCGCCCGAAGAGTTGCGTGATTATAGGCTCCGGGCTGGCAGGATTGGCGGCCGGCCTCAAACTCAAGAATGCCGGATGGGAGATAACCATCCTTGAGGCACGAAATCGGATCGGCGGGCGTGTTTTCTCTCATCAGTTCGCGCGCACGGATCTGATTTGCGAGCTTGGGGCCGAATGGGTCGGTGAAAGCCATGAGCGGCTGCACGCCCTTTGCGGCGACTTCAAAATTCCACTTCAGAAACACCAGTTCGAAGATCGCTTGATGCAGAACGGCAAAGTTTCGCAGCCGCGTGCGTGGGGATTTTCGGAAACCGCGAAACAGGGGCTGGCGAAACTTATCGCGGAGTATTCGAAATTGACTCCGCTCCAGAAAGCAGCTCTCGACAAACTTGATTGGTGGACGCAGCTTGAGCGGATCGGTTTCAGCCGTGACGACCTGATCATCCGCGATCTGATGGACAGCACCGATTTTGGCGAATCGATCCGAAATGTTTCCGCGTTTGCCGCGTTGGCCGAGTATGCAGAATCGAGCCCGAACAACGAGATGGACTACAAGATGACCGGCGGAAACTCGCGGCTGGTACAGGAGTTCACAAAGCGGATTGGAGCCGAGAATATCCGGCTCGGCAAGCAGGTTACTCAGATAAACCAAAAAGCGGGAATAATCTCGGTGATCTCCGGCGATGAGACTTTCAAGGCGGATGCGTGTATTTGCACAGCACCTGTTCCGAGCCTTCGCAAGATCAAATTCAATCCTCCGCTGCCAGCCGCACAGGCCGACGCTGCAGAGAAGCTTAGCTACGCCCGGATTATAAAAAACAGCGTGCTTTTCGACGAGCGGTTTTGGAAGGCCGAGAACTTCTCGATGGTCACGGACACAACCTCGCATTATTATTTTCACAGCACACAGAATCAACCCGGAAAACAAGGAATTCTGACGGCGTACGCAATAGGCGACAAAGCCGATGTCCTCGCGTCTCAGGACGACACAAGGCGCCAATTCGTCGTAACACGAGATTTGATCGACCTTAGCTGGTCGGCCCCGAATCTAGCAAAAGGCATCGCATCATACGCCTGGCAGCGTGACGAGTTTACGAAAGGCGCCTACGCGATCTACCGTCCCGGCCAGTGGTTTGGTATACGGCCGCTGCTGGCACGCCCGCATGGCAAAGTTCTCTTCGCCGGCGAGCACATCGCCGATTGGCAGGGCTTTATGGAAGGCGCCATCGAAACCGGCGAAGCCGCGGCAGCAAACTTGCTGCGATGATTTGTAAAGCAGGTCCGTCTTTTCCGCAGAAACGCGATTTAACATCTCCGATTTTTACCCGCCTGTTACAGGAATTTAACTTAGACTTAATACAACCGCAACACAGGAATCATAAGATTTCGCCTTCCGATAAAATTTAACTACTTCTGCGAGCAAGGTGAGCAACGGGTTTCCATCCCTACTCGCGTACAAAAATATGCATATATCAGTGAAAGTATCAAAGTTTCTTGCCGTTACCTTGTCGGCGGTGATATTTAGTTCTTCC